>NZ_JBFABB010000004.1:0-124413 GCF_040640035.1 Micromonospora sp. NPDC023633
TCCGGTATCGCCCACCTCCACAACATCATCCTCGCCGGGTGACACCAGCACCGTTGCCGGGCAACGCCTTCACCGAGTTACGAGACGTCCTTTAGGCACGTGGCGCGACAGATCAAGAGGCGATAGATACAGGATTTGCTCCACGCTCAGCCCATACTGCATTCGTCGTTTGTAGGCAAGCCAACCTGAGTTGGCGGCCTCTATCGTCGGCCGCTTTCACTTGGCCAACGACACCAGAAGTACCCGAAAGGCCGCAGACGGGCCGCCTTGTTGGGGCTTGGAGCGCGATCGATTACGTCTCAATGAACGCGTCCGGAACGAGGCAAAGGACGCCTCTCGTAATATTTAGCACCTGTTCCATTACTCGCAAGCGATGTACCGGCGTGCAATGCACGGTGGTGCCGGCACAGCGTGGCCCCGACTGTAACCTCCGATGGTTCCCGGCGGCCCGGTTCTGCCGGGCCGCCGTCAGTGAACGTCGTTCACCTGGGTTCGCCTGTGGCTGTGGCTTCATTACGAAGCCACTCCTCTGCGGCCTCGATCAAAGAGGTTGACCCCTTCCCGACGGCATAGCGAATCGGCGCGGTCGGCCGTTCCGCTTTAAGGGCGGTGGTGGCGGCATGGGCCGCGGCTCGGTCCATCACCACGAACAGGTCCGCCGCCCGCGCCGCAGCCCGCAGCGAGTCGGTCGCGACACGCTCGGCGCAGACCAGCACCTCGAGGCCGGGATATCGCGAGCGCAGGATCCGGGCGGCGCGCTCCAGCGCTTGTGCCTGAAGTGAGTACAGGGCGATGCGGGTCCCGGGACGAATCGTCGCTGGCTGCTCGCCGATGACTCGCTCCGCTGGCGGGAGGGTGATAGTAAGCCCGAATGACGGGGCGAGGTCAACGGCGACGGCCAGCGCTGCCGACGGGATCCGCCCGGCGTTGTGTGGACCGATTCGCGACAGCATAGGCACGGCGAATCTGTCGAGACTGTCAGCGCGGCCGGGTCGATGTGCCAGGAGGTGTTCGAGCAGGTCCAGACCGAGCGGCACGTCGGCGTCGGTGAGAAAGGGATCCCATCCGGCGCGGACCAGTTCCACCACCTCATCGAATGCCTCCACGTTGAGACCGAGTTCGACGAGGCCATCAATCAGCCGCGCGATTCGCGACACGCGGTGGCGATCCCCACTGTTGTCGTGGTACGCCCACAACTCCAACACGCGGTAACTGAGCGAGCGAACGTCGTCGACCGTCGCATTACTGGTCTTCAGATCGCGCACCAAATCGATGCACACGTCGAGTCCGGGTGACAGGCGCCCCGGCCCGCCGCCTGCCGTGATCTTTTGAATCGCCAGACAGGCGGCGTCGGTTCCACCGGGGACCCGCAGTTCGGAGACGCCGGTCTGTGCGATGGACTCGGCGAGTTCAGGCAGTCGTTGTGGCGTCGTTGAGGCGGCAAACAGGTCGGCGATCCTGTCCGGCAGCGCAGTCGGTTCGATGCCCCTGTCGACGCGCGGTGCCGGGCCGAAGGCGCGGCGGATGGCCTCCTCGCCATGCGCGGCACGGTGACGTGCCAGCAGGGCCAGTGCCGTAGTCGTGAGGGTGTGCGACACCGCCTCGACCACTGCGGGTAAATCGGCAACGTCTGTGGGCATGTGCGATAGCAGATCGACCGCAGCATCGAAGCGCCCGGCCTCAATGGATTCCTGGGCACGGCGGCGAAGTTCCGTGACGGAGGAGCCGGCCAGCTCTGCGTCGTCGGGGCTAGCGGACGGCTGGGCGTCCAGCACGGCGACGATGCCTGGGTCGCTCGCCCAGCCGGCCCGTGTAAGTCGCTCTCGCAGCATGTCGGGTGACTCGCCGGCGGTCAGAGCCCACAGCGTGTAGTACCGGGCGCCTGCCGTGGACCGGATCCTCGACACGGAGTCAATCAGGGCGTTGAAACGGGTGGCGACCGGTCCGAATGCTGCCAGACCGAGTGTATTGGGGAGCTTAGACATGGCCAGGCGCGCCAGAGCGTCAGAAGCCAAGCTTGGCCGGGGCAACTTCAGGAGCGTGTCCAGTTCCGGATGCTGATCGAGTTCGTCCCAGCGTTCGAACGCGGCGAGCACCTGGATTTGGAGGAACATTCGGTTCGCCTGCGATAACCGGTGATCGGAAGCGAGTACTGCGTAGGCCGCTGCGGACTCCTGCTCCGCCCGTGAGGCGCAGGCATCGGCGAGGTCGCCGATAAGGCGTCCGATGGGCAGGGAGAGACGTGCGTTCCGCCGCGGCGCTCCGGCAATCGAGGTTAGTAGGGCCTGGACCGATTCTCGTACCGATATGCGGGCGGCCAGGGGTGTGCCGGCGACTCGAAAGCGGTAGACGTATCGGCTGTCGCCGGCAAGCGCGATTGCCGCCCGCTCCAGCAGGTCACCGGATGGCTTGGCAGCCAGGCTTTGGCCATCGAAGTCGGTCCAGGTCTTGCCGATGTGCGACTGCAGCAACTCCCGCAGCATACGGGATTGCTCCGCCCCGAACGCCATCGCGAAGTAGTGGGTAACGCCGTCGATGCGCGCGGGCAGCACCACTGGCTTCGGAGGGTCCTGGGCAACGAGTTGCTGCGCGATGGTGACGAGTTCGTCGAGTTGCCGCACAGCACCGACGCGCAGTTCGTTGGGCGGGGCGAAGAACGCGTGTTGAAATGATTCCCAGCGCTGTACTACCGGGGCTCCGGCGGCCCGCGTACTCATGCGAACAAGCTCATCAGTTCGGTGGTAACCGTCGCGACGTGGCCAGGGTCGGTGGACACGGTCACCAACTCCCCGTTGATCTCGACTCCTCGGTAGGTCAGGTTCATCGATCCATGGACGATCCAGTCATCGCCACCAATCGCCTTCTCGTGGTCCAGGGCACTCCCGGGTTCGTGTGTTGACTGCCGCGGATGAAATAACGCCTCTGTTCCATCGCGTCGTGCGACATCGTGGAGCCGCTCTACGAAGCGGGTTTGCGGCGCGCCCGGCCCGCAGTGCAGATAGATGTTGGTCTGCTGGGCGAGAAGGGCGCGCAGGATCACCGACAGGCGGATAACCTGTGCTCCCCAGGTCGCATCGAGGGCGCTGAAGCGCCCGCCGCGGTTGTCGAGCAGCGGCACGTCGCTGATCCAGGGCGAGGCGATCAACAGGCGGCGCCCCGGCGCCAGCAGTTCGCTTACGATCAGACTCTGGAGAGCCTCTGCGATAAGACGGTGCGGGCGGGCGGCGAGCCGGTGAATGTAGCGAGTGGTCACTGTGGTGACTCCTCCAAAGACACGTCCACCGCCAACAGTCCGTCATGGCGCGAGGTGGCATCGACGTGCGGGTGGACATGAAGCCAGCCCAACTCGATCGGCTGGATGACGATGTGCTGCAACGCCCGCTTGAGTCGGACTCGGTCATTACTTCCCGACACCAGCCGGCAACGCCCCGCCGTAGCGATGATCTTCGTAAGCTGGTCGGTCCAGTCAGGTTGGTCGACATCGACGTCGTCGTAAGACTCGGGCAAGGTATCCAGCACCAGTGTCCGTTCAGTCATCGGGGGGTCGCTGACGAAACGATTCGATGCTACGAGGGACTGTGCCCGGCGCGCCTCGGCGCTGGGCCACAACAGTCCCTGAAGCACGGATTGCATCCAGGACTGATTCTGCACGGCTCCTTCCGGAACCGCCTTGACCAGTTCAGCGCGGATGATCGGATCGGTTGCAAGAGCCATGCAGATGCTGCGGTGATCAATGGCGAACCCGGCACGCACCTCGACGTTTTCCCAGCGGGTGAGGCATTCCCGCAGCAGCAGGTCGGACTCGCGTCCGGAGTTGGCCCGGAACACGCGGCTGGCCAGTGTGGTGACGGTGGCGTGAGCCGGGCTGACCCCGTAGTTGGTGAGCAGAGCAAGCAGGCTCTGCCAGCAGCCGAGCCGATCCGTGGTGGCGTGGCGGAACCGAAGGGCGGCCTCATCAATCTCAGGCTCTGTGTTGAGCAAGTCCAAGGTATGGCGAAGCGACCGGTCGACCTCCTCCAAGTCAGACGGCTGCAGCGCAGCAACCACGAGGTAGTCGAACTGCCGCGGATCGTCGCTGATACGGGAGGTCAACGACTCCACCATGCCCCCACCGCCGATCATCGCATCGCTAAGGACGAATGCCACTGTCGAGTTGTCGGTGACCGGGTCAACGTCAACAATGCTGTCGAGGTCGGCGTCGAAATCGGGGCAGAGTTGTTGTGCTGCGGCTTGCCAGGCGGCAGCCACCGTGTGCACGTACCGGGCGCGCAACCAGGGAAGCCACGTGTCGTCCGGTTCGGCGGTGAGGAGGCCGGTGCTGTCGGCGATCACATGCATCACCGCAGGGTCAAGTAGCGCGTCGAGCAACTGCTGCTGCCGTGGACTCAGGTCGTTGTCATCGTCTTCGTCCTCGTCTTCTTCGAGTCCGACTAGTCCCTGGCTGAGCACATCGGAGACGAGTTCCCGCCAGCGCCCCGCGGGCAGGCCGGACAGGTGCACCGGGTCAGTGCTATCCCGCACTGCCGCCGCAGCCGCCGCAACAAGGGCTTCCGCGATGTTGTGGGAAAGGAACGGATCGATACGCAGCGCATGCAGCCCCGTGCGAAGCCGGTCGACGAAGATGTCCCGGCGCAACTGCCGAAGCCGGCGTGGTGAGCAGTGAAGGTCAAACTCCGCCAGCGTCTGCGGCACCGCGACAGTCACGACCTGCGCATCGACGCTGGCCTCATACCCCACCGCCGCCGGCTGCCCATGCCAGGTGAAGCTGTTGGCGATCTGCTGGCGCCCGCCGGCACGCCGCAGCACCGCGGCCGACGTTGCCGTGGCATACCGCCAGGTGTGCAGCGCACCGCAGCCGGAGTGCAGATATGCCTCCACAGACAACACAGTGCCAACCAGCGGTCCGCTCCGTGGTCGGAGTACCTTAATCGCGTCGGCAGGTGCCTGTCGGCGCACCTGCCAATGCAGACGACCGTTAGACGACGACTGCACCTCCGGATCTGGCACCTGTGGTGCGGTGACGAGTGGGCGAACCAGAGGAAGCGTTCCGTGATCGTCGGATACCTCTCCGATGACGTCTCCGCATTGTGCAAGGCCCAGTTCGAGTGCGACGGCCTGGCCGTCGGGCGCGGGTTCGATCCAGAGGCCTCGTCCCCGCTCCACCGCCCAGCGCATGGTCACCTTGCCTGGTGCTAACTCATTGAGCGCCATATGCACTGCGATCGATTCACGGGCCGCCTCGTCGTAGCTGGGCGGCGGTTCGATGGCGACCTCAGGCAGGCACAGGTCGCTAAACAGTGCCTTGGGAATAAACTCCGGCAGGGGCGAGTCGTTGACCCACTCCTCCCGCTCGGGTACAGCTTTGCCGTTGTCGTAGGCTGCCCACCGGCTCACTAGCCGGCGCCGAGCCGTGGGCACCGCGTCCAGAAGCAGGGAGCGGGGCTGTTCCCAGCACACCGCCTCGACTTCCTCTAGGCTCAGCCGTAGCGACGAGCCGATGAAGGTCATCAGTTCCTGGCGCTCGGTTCCCCCGTTCATCACCTGGGTGAGCAATTTTGCCACCGCTTCGCGCAGGTGCGCATGAGTGGAATCTGGTTGGACAAACACGCTACGCATGCGTTGGCCACCGGTGCGAGCCGTAACGTCCAATCGGTGCGCCGCCCAGTCAATGAGGCACATCGCCGCCTGCATCTTGCGCACGGACTGGTTGCCCAGCGGCAGACGTTTCTCCGGTAGGGCCGGGGCGAGCAGCGTTTCGTAGTCCTGGTACGCCGTACGGTCGCGTCCGAAGTCTGACAACACCACGACGGTCCACGGGCGCTGCGTCTGCGTCCGCCCGGCGCGTCCTCGGCGCTGCAGGAACGACGCCACGTCGCGAGGGGCTTTGTGCTGCAGGACCGCCCCCACGGATGGGTCGTCAAACCCCACCTCAAGGGAGGACGTGGTCACAACGATGTCGGATCCCACCTTGACGCCGGTGTCCTGCGACGACGTCCGACCGATCCTCAGCCCCTGGTCGTCGAAACCGAGCCGTTCGGGCATCCACCACTGCTGGCCGTCGGCATCTCGCCGTTCCCAATCGGTCACCGGGCCGGACCGTCCGGCAGCGCGGCTTAGGCGCAGACTCGCGAGGGCGACTCCGTTGCGCAAACGCCGACCCGTCTCGGTAAAGCCCTCAGCGGACAGCATTTGTCGATAGAGCCGGTTGACCAGATCGAGGTTGTCGCAGAACGCGAAAACACGGTTTCCATACGCCCCCAGCGAGGTGGGCTGGCGGTCGAGGACACGTCGCAGCAGCATGAGCGACTGGATCGTGCTCGACAACAGAGCGGTTTGCTGGCCGGGGTCGCCACGCAGCACCACCTGGTACTCCCGCCCGCGCGGCCTCATGTCCTCCTGCCGCGGCTCGACGGTGGTCACTGTGCCATCGGCGAGCCCGCAGAGCGTTTCGAAGAAGCGGCCCGCGTTCGCCAAGGTCGCGCTTAGCCCCACCCAGGTGGTGGGCCGACCCAGCAGGCGTCGCCACCGTCGCAGCAGATAAGCAACCTGGGCACCGTTGCTGCCCTCGTAGGTGTGCACCTCGTCGAGTAGCACCAGCCCGGGTCGGCTCGCTGCCTTCGGCCCTACGCCGAACACATGCATGCTCCAGCCGTCGCTTAGAGATCGGTTGAGCATTTCTGTAGTCGTGAACAGCAGGTCGGGCGGGCGAGCGTGCATGGACCGACGGGTCAATGCGACCTCATCGTCGCCGACCTGCTCGCCGCAACGGACGCAGGTCAGCCGCTCGTGCTTCCGCTGCGCGGAAGGGGCATAGTCGGTGAAGCGCCAGACGAGCTCGCCCCCGCACCGGCTTTCAGTCTCTGAGCCGGGGCACGTGAGATACGGGCACACCCAGCCCGTGGCGGCTCTGCGCCACGCCCGGTTGGGGGCTCTTGCCGCTTCGGCCGCTTTCGGGGTGTTGCCAAAGTAGGCGCCAAGGCGAATCTGCCGACCACCCGCCTTGCGCAGCCGCCGCGTCTCGTCAAGGGCCGAGGCGAGTTGGTCCTTGAGCAGTTCGTTGCGTGGATATATCGCTACGACACCGACGCCACGGGGAGACTCGGGCCGGGTGGCGAGATAAGTAAGCGCCGGCAGGTAGAACGCGAGGGTTTTGCCACTGCCGGTACCCGCGCTGACAACCACACCGCGATCGCGACCCGCCATCGCGGCGAACACGTCGATCGTGGAGTCCAACTGAAAGGTCGACAGTTTGCGTCCGTCGAGGATTTGGCGCGCCGCTTCGACCTGTGCATCGGAGAGTTGACGGGCCGCCAACTGTGCCGCGACCGCGTCCGGGGTGAGGTTGCGTTCGGGAAACCAGCGGGGTTCGTGACGGAAGCGGAAGTCGGCGACCAGAGGCGGGGCAGCCTGCCAGGGACGGTTGGGAAACTGCTGGCGAAGATGCGCCATGAGACGCATCGTTTCAGCCATCCGTGTGCGGTACTCCGTCGGCCACCGCCGGTCGAGTTCGAAAAGGAGATTGTGTTGGAGAAGTTGTTCGAGGAGTTCCCGGGGATCGTACGACGGTGCCGCTGTTCTGATGGTCTCAAGAAGATGTTCCTCCGTCCAACTCTCCTCCGTCAGCCCCCAGACTAGGTAACGGGCTTCCACGTCCTCGACAGCGTCGAGCACTCGCAGAAGGCAGGCGGACAGATCATTCACCACTTACGGACCCCGTATCCCTCACCGTTGCCCTCGCTGTCCAGCCACGTGCGGACGGCTGGGGTGACCAGCGACCATGGTGCGCCACTGCCGCCAGCGGCGGCCTCAACGAATGCCTTGATCTCAGGCGGCAGTTCGGCCATACGCCGATCGATTTCTGCACGGACCTCCGCCCAATCCGTTGAGTCCTGTCGCCATCGCTCGACGGCCGCAGGAGCCTCTCGAGCGGTCCCGGTGTATGGACGCGACAGCGACAACTGGATCCTGTTGATGCGGATCTGCAGCGATTCGTGACCCGGCATCGCGGGGATGGGCCGGTCAAGGTCGGCGGGCTTAAGGCGGCGCTGTTCCTCCGTTGCGGCGCGGATGAGGGCCCGCTCCAAAAGTGAGACCGTGACGCCTGCTGCCGCGAGTGCGTCCTGAAACGCGCCGCCTCGTAGACGTTCGGCGAGTTCTCGGTTGGGGTTGGCAGCCTCCGTCGCGGCTCTGCGCAAATTTGGTATTGCCTTCCTAGCCGCTGGCGATATCGCTGGCCGGGCATATTCGACATCGAGCGACGAGAGTTGTTCGCCGATGCGCACGCAGTCCTTGAGGCTGGCAGTCAGGGTCTCTGCACGGTTGCAGGCCGCAGCAATCGCGGTCAACTCTGCCTCGGTTTTCTTCCGATCAGCACGGTCGGCAAGGGCCAGGAGTGTCTGGTTAGCCCGTGTAACCAGCGAGTCGGGTTCGGGACCGGTGTCTGTACGGGGCAACTCGGTCACTGCTTGCCCAGCCCTTCGAGAGTGTCCGCGAGTTCGCGCAGCGCGCGCTGCAGCCGGGCGCGATCGTACGTGTCCGAGGCGCCGCTGGGGGTGCTTGAGGTGTCGCGCAACGAGTGCAGGATGTGATCACACAGCCGCCAGTAGTTGAGCAAGTCGGCAAGAGCGGGAGAAGGATCGACCGTCAGGTGCCAAATCGCCCCGGGGTCTGCCACGGATGGCAGGAGTTTGGTGAGCCGTCGCAGCAGGCTCAACTGCTCATCGGTCACCTTGTCACGCAGCCGGTCATAGGTGGCCTTAGCACCAGCATCGGCCAGCACGGACTCCCTGTGTGCCTGAGATACCAACCTGTCCATGGTCGTCAGCGCCTCTTGGAGATCCTCACCCTCCACGATGTGCTGGCCGATCTCGCGCAGACTGTCCCTCACTGGCCTCCATAAGGAGTCGGCCGCGCTGCTCTGGGCGTCGTGGAACCCGCGGACGCTAACTCGCGTCTCGGACTGGGTGCGCAGTTCGGGAGGAAGTTGGGTCAGTTGCGCGTAACGCATGAGGTCTTTCAGCACGGCCCCTGCGTCGAAGATCGAGGGAGCGCCGTCGCTCTTGCGTTGGGTGAGATTGTCGCGTACGACGCTTAGTGCGGAGGTGCGTTGCCGCGCCACCTCGTCTAGGAACTTGGCCATGCCGGGATTGAGGGGGTCCGGACGTTTCGGTCGGATCATGACGCCAAGGGCTTGACCGGGCGACTCCACCCGACGGCCGTCAACGCGGCTGAGGACTCCCAAGATTGCGAGAGCCGGCCCGAGCCTGGACGACGTCTCCCGCCGCACGTGCTCGACGATCTCTGCTTCCAGCGCGGCCAGTCGGGTCTGTAACTCGAAGAACCAGCGGCCGCCGTTGGGGCCTGCAAGGTTCCCTGAGGCGGCGAGAACTCCCTTCAGGAGCACCGCATCCCGGTCATTAGGGAAGAACTTCATGGTAAGGCTGTCGGGAGGCGTGCTGCCACCGCCGGCTGAGTTGTCCACCCACACGTTGCTGGTCTTGATGGTCACCGGCCCGACCAGAATGCTGGTGCCGGAGCGCTTGACGTTGATTCCGTGTGGGCCGCTCTGTAGGCGAGCAGCCAGCGCGTCGAGAATCCACCTGCGGATCTTCTGCGATGGGTTCGCCCCCAGCCGTACGCCGCCAACCCACTTGTCGATTTCGTGCACTGACGCTGGCGCCGGCGCGACCGGCTCTTCGGGTGTGGCCGGCGCTGCGCCGGCTTCACCGATGTCGGTCAGGCGCACGCCAAAGACGTCAGCGATGCGGCGCATGTGATCGTCGACGACCGGCGGATTGGTCGCGTAGAACGCCCGCAGGCTGATCTCTGGTTGCGGAGTGCTCGACTGTCGGGTGATCGTGTCACGAACCTCGACGGGCACCGACAGCCGAGTGGGCTCGAGACCCGACGCGAAGCGCGCCGAGGGGAACTCGCCCGGCTTGGACAATTCATCCTCGGCGACCTCGAGCGGTTCCCGGATCACCTCCCGGAGAATGTTGCGAGGGTCGAAGCCGCCCTTGGGACTGGCGAGCGTGATCAACCGATCGACTGCCGCACCGTTGAACGGGAACAGCCCGTGGCCCTCGTGGGTCACACCAAACACGGGATGGCACCGATCTCGGTAGATGCAGTCCGTGCATGCGTTGGGAACCTCGTCGCCGGCCTGAGCGGCCGCAGCGAGGACGTGGCGTCCGATGCGACCCGCGTTGAGGTACTTGCCGACGAACGACCTCAGGTCTGCGCTCTGCACCTCGGCGAGATCCACATCCATCGTGTAGTGGATGCCCCGATCGGCGAACGTGGCATATCGGTCGTCGAGATACCCGGAGGTAACCGCGATCGCGGCCCGGATCCGGCAGAGGTTCGCCCGGGCAGGTACCGTCAGCGCCTGAGCTAACTGCGCGTCAATGCCGTGCAACAACACCAGGTCTTCAATGAATAACACCAGTTCGTGGCCACGCCGGGCCAACTCGGCGCGCACGTCCTCGAAGACCTGCAGGAGGTCGCTGGCGCTGCCGGTGAAGACCTCCGCGATCGCGCGCGGGAGGTAGTAGTCCAGAACGGCGGCTGCCGCAGCGCGGAAGGCGCGGTTGGTTGCGAACTCGCGGATCTTGCGTTGAAAGTCGTCCGTGAAGTCGGCAAAGTCATCAGGGTTGATCCGCAGATCGGCTTCGCCGATGTGAAGATCCTCGGCGTCCACGTCCGCCTCGGGACCGTGGCCATCCTTGGCCAGCCTCGCGATTCGCTCGATCGGGCCGCCGGACCGCGACAGTTGCTGTTTGAACGAGTAGTCGCCGACCAGCCGCGCGAGGCGCTCGCGGATGGCCCGCAGGTCCTCCCCCGACATGTTCTGGATGGCGGGAGTGTCGTCGAACTGCACCATTCGGTGCAGATGGTTGAGCAGCGCCAGCATCGCTTCCTGGACCGTGGTGACACGCGATGCCGCCTGCGCCAGGCGGACGCGAATATTGTCTGCGGTAGGGGTATTTATGCCTTCAAGGACGCATTCAATGATGCGGCGCAGGGAGGTGTTGCGCTTCTCGATGTAGACGACGTGCCAGTCGTCGCGGCGCGGGGCGTGGATGCTCAGCCACCGGACGAGGTGACTCTTGCCCGTGCCAACCCGACCGGTGATGAACCGAATGTGGGGTTCGTTCGAGTTGAGCGGCTGACACAGATCCCTTAGGACATCGCCTTCGGTGACGGGTTGGTTGACGCCTGCCTTGGTCCGCCGTGCCAGCGGGACGGATTGATGGACGGCGCTGAACACCGCGTCGGACGCCGGGTCACCAATGTCCAAACCGCCGGCGTCGACCTGCGCAGCAATCTGGATTTCGGCCCGCGACCAGCACGGCGGAATCGGTGTCGACGTCACGAGCGCTCCTTCGCCGGGATCTGAGGATGCCAGTCGAGGTGGGAGACCCGGGCGGCTTCGCCCGGGACCCCGAGTGTGACCACCAGCGTGTCTGTGTCGCTTTCGGCGGGTGGCAAGGTGAGGTGCCCGCCCGCCTCGAGTTGGCGTAGCGACATTGACATCCCTGGAGATAGTTCCTGGGCATCGTCAGGCTTCCAGAGCGTGTGGAGCCCGCCGTCGCTCACCGGCAGTTGCTCAGCACAGCGAGCAACGAACTCGGACGCCCGCATGCGTCCATGTGGCAGGTCGGCGAGGTCTTGCAGCAGGGCACTGCTGGCGTCCACGACGAGTGACCTGCCGGTGATAGGCGTCGCGAACCCGAGGTAGGGAGCCCATCGGCAAAACGACCGATACTGTTCCACGTTGGTTACCGGCCAGTCGCTCTTACGCTGGCCAAACCACCGTTTCTGGGCCTCGTCGAACCTCCGGCCCGTGCCGGTCTCGAAGTCGAATGGCCGCAGCGGCTCCGGTGCGGCGAACATGACTGACACTGCGTTGACCAGGTCCCAGACCCGGGCATCCACACTGCCTTCGTTGGTCATGGATGCGGTACTCCAGACGTGTGACCGCAGAAGCCGACTGAATGAGAAGGCCGTCACCTCCTGGGGGGTGCGCCAGTGCCGGAGAGCGGCTTCGGCTACCTTCACCTCCGCGCGTTCCAACTCCACGATCCCCAGCGCCGCCAGAGCGCTCAGCGACTTCTCAGCGATTAGCCGCCCGCTCGCCGCAGTGCCGTCGATGTCGCGATCCGTCTCCCTATCGGTGTCCAGCGGCTTCATCACTTCTGGGAGGCCGCTCGGCGCCACCAGTTGGATTAGCTCGTCCTTGGCGCACCGTCCACCCCGATGGGCCAACGCTGCGCGAAGCAGGTACCGCATCGCCTCGGGTAGGACGTCGGGAGGGTTGAGCATAGGCACGTCAGATCCTCCTCAACAGATCCTCGATCGTGTAGCTCGGCGTCCACGCCTCGTGCAGGAGTCGCCGTGGATCCGCTGGGTCACGACGCGTTGCGGGCGTTAGCACAATGCCGAGCGGCTGACGGGCGAGCAGGGATATCGCTCGGGCAAGTACTGCGTCGTCGATCGCCGTGTCGACCATGAGGAGGGTAGGGGCCCGCCAGGGGGTATCGAGTTGCTCCGCCCACGTGTGGAGGTCCTCCACCCACCATGGCTCAGTTGCACCTGTACGCCAAGCGACAGCCTCCGAATTCGCGACGACGACGGAGACGCCCCGGCGGAGGAGACGATCACCTAAAGCTCGTATGGCTGTATGGTCATGGGGAAATGTCAGCCGCACGCTCATCCTGCCGCTCTCTGCCAGGCGCCGCAGGTCGTCGGCGGCCTGCGCATGTAGATGTCCGGCCACCAGAGTGATGCTGGCCCGGGCTCGGGTGGGCAACCGTCCAGTACGCCGACAATGTGGACAGCCGCCGCACGCCACCGTCACAGAAAACTGGTTTCCATCCTCGTCTTCTAGCCGATACCGGCGTGCCAGATACCGGTTCGTGCATTCATTGAGACCGCGAACGAGGGTTGTCGCGGCGGTCAGCGCGGCATCGCTAGCCGTCAAGGTGGACCGCCGGCCCTGAGTGAGTCGCTGTGCGAACTTCGTCGCATCGTCGATGTCGCTGTGGACGAGTTCGATAGTGGCAGCGGTTCGCTGGGTGTCGAAGAACGCTTCCATATCATCATCTGATGCATCCGCAGGCACCTCCTGCGGCGTCGGCCACCGCCGCTTGATCATTCCCGCCCGACTCATCGCAGACAGCGTCTGTACGTTCCAGTAGATATTGGCGTCGCTCGCCGGGTAGGTGACCCCGGCGTGTTCGGCGCGCAGGTCAACGGTGAGCTCATCACCCAACCACCGTCCGTTACGCATGCTCTGCCAGCGTTGCCAGGCTAGATCCGGACCGATTAGACGTTCACGCGCCATGTCATTGGCCACATCCACGTCCGCGTGCGTCCACAAGAGCAGCGACGTTGCCGCATAACCGTCGCGGCCGCAGCGCCCAACTTCCTGATAAAGCCGGTCGACGGACTCAGGTACGCAGACGTGCACGACGGTGCGGACGTCTGGGATGTCGATTCCGAGGCCGAAAGCCGAAGTGGCCACCACGATGTCCAAGTCCTCAGCCGGAGCACCGTCTAGGCGCAGGCCGTGGACGGCCGCCTGCCTGTCGCTCGGCTTCGGGTTGCCGGCGATTCTTGTCACGGCGCCGAACCCTGCGTCGGCCAGCCAGGAAAGCACGGTCCCGGTGTTGGTAGAACGGTCCGAAAGGTGCAGCGTGGTGTAGACCAAAGCAGGCCGAGGAAGATGCCGCAACGCCTCGATCAACTTATCGCGCTTGTCGGCCTCGTCTGCGCAGTGTGCTGACCACCACGCCGGCTCTGGTCGGGTCGTCTGCCCGGACACGAGGAGACGGTGGCGACCGGGAAACAGCCGGGTCAGCGTCGCCAGGCCGTAGGTGTCCAACGTTCCGGTGAGCAGGACGGTGGCTGCTTGGCGGCCCTGCGGGGCGATGTCGAGCAGACGGTCCCGAAGACCGGCGAACGTCTGAAACGCCGGCCGGAAGGCATCTCCCCACTCCGCCACCATATGGGCTTCATCGATGGCGATGAGATCAAGGGTTCCCCGTTCGGCTGCCTGCATTAGAGGCATGGCGAGCCCGGTGCAGGCTGCCTCCGGTGCAGCGATGGTCAGCCACTGCGAACCTGCCGCGATGCCGTTACGGATGCGTTCCTTGTCCGATGCATCGGCTGCGCCAACATAGGCGAACCGGTCGCGGCCGTCGCCGACTAGGCGCCGTACGCGCCTCTCGAGATCCATTGCAAGAGAGACAGTGGGCACCACGATGATCGCCTGACGCGGCCGATTGCGGAATGCTCGTGTGAGGACCACATCACTCTTACCTGATCCCGTCGGCAGCACGGCGATGACTGTGTCGCCAGCGCCGGCTAGGGCGGCCGCCCGGAGTGCGTCGCGCTGTGCCAGGCTTTTAGCCACTACACGATTCATTGTCTGCTTGTAGAACGGGTCCGCGGGTACAGCCTCGTCGGACCGTCGTGGCAGACGGCGGCTCGGAGCGTCGTCCGGCGACGTGATGTCGTAGTGGTCGAGCCATGTCGGCTTCCACGCCGTCGGTCGCACGGTCGTGCCCTCGTGGAGCAGGCCGTAACCCGACCATAAGTGCGTATTCCAGTGCTCGAGCGGCGTACCGGCCAGGGTCAGCGATGCGTAGCCTGCAGCCACCAGTTCCGCACGGATCATCACGGCGATGTCGGCGGTTGACGCCTTGCGCCAGGACAGCCGGCGATCCAGCCGACGGTTCCGCGCGCGGAGCTCGTCAAAAGTCACGCTGGGCATGCTCATGCCTCCGGCCCTGTGAGGAAGACGACGCCACAGGAGTCGATCGTGACTTGCGGAGCCTCGACGGCCGCCAAGACTGCTTCCAGGATGCGCGGGTCGTTCGAAGCCTCTGCCCCGGCACGGCGACGCGCCTGCACCACGGCCTCCTCCTGCGCACGCATCGCCTTGGCTCCGGCGGACGCGTCAGATGTGTGTCGCTGCACAATGGGACGGCACACCACCCATCGCAACGCGTCGCGAGCCGCCTGTTCGCACTGATCCGCCCAGTTCACCGCCCGGGTCAACTGTTCCAACCGTTCCGGGCGGCTCCCGAGATCATCGCCGGCAGTGGTGTCGAGTCCCCGGCACACCTCGTCTGGGGGCTCGCCCTGTCCGGGCCGCCACCACACTCGCTGGGACAGCGGCGGAAACAGTTGGCCCAGCCGCGCTCTGGCGGCCGCCGCAGCCGCTTGGCCGACCACCCTCAGGTCGTCTATGGGCGTGGGATCGGGTGCGACGACGACGCTAAACATGAATACCGTCACGACGGAGCCGGGCTCCCGGCGCGGTTGGTAGATCTCAGCCGCGAAGGCTCGCCCTCGATCGTCGTACATCGCCAGGTCCGCGAACCGATCGACAATCGGTTCGCCCCACCGAAGCAACCCGGCACCGCTTACCGCCCTGGCGCGCCGGTGAGCGTAATGGCGGCGCAGGTTAGCCGGTCCGATCTTGTGGACATCCGACTCCGTGACGCGGGGCGGGCGCCTGGTGCTGACGCCGAAGCGGGTAAGGTGCTTGTCCACATCCTCAGTGAATCCGAGCACCTTGACGGCATAGCCGCGGAATGCGCTCAGGGTAGCGTCTGGGCGATCGCCCTCGACCATGCTTCGGGCCAACTGCCCGTCCTCCGCGCGATCCTCGATCGCGTCGAGCAGGTCCTGTCCCTCGATACGCCTCCGCTGCTTATCGAGATTCTCTCTGCGTCCGGCCATGCGTTCGCTGGCGTCGGGAAGCCCTCGGTCAATGGCGTCAGCGAGAAAGTCACGTTCTACATCTGGAAGCACGTACTGCAGGGTTGCGCTGGACTCGCCGAACAGGCTCAGCCCTTCGTCAATGGCGTTCCGCCATCCTCCCAGGTTCGCGTCGAGCGTCTCGGATTGCTCTCGAAACGTTGTCGAGCGAACGGGCGTCTTGGCTGAGTGGCGTTGTGGAGCCCATCGGTCAAACCGTCCCAAACGCTGTTCGATGCGGGCGATGTTCACGGGCAGGTCAAGGTGCAAGACGTTTTCAATGACCTGCAGGTTGATGCCTTCCTCCCCGCTCCGGTCCATCACGATCACGGCTCGAGACGGCTCGTCGACGAAGTGGCGGGCCGCCTTGCCGCGTTCAGCAGCGCTCATCGTCGACAACAGGCGCACCACGCGGCCAGTACCGAACTGGGCCTCCAGACGCTGCGCGGCGGCTTCAGCCGTCTTAGGGAAAGAGCATGCCACCGCGACACGATGACTCCCGATATACGGCCACGCCCACTGCACCACGGCCGTTAGCCGGTCATCGTCAGTGGCCAGGTCGAGGATCGCCTCGATCTGGTCGGCGATCGAGATGCCAAGCGCAGTACCGGCGAAGGCAGCCAGCGATGCCGTCTCTGCAGCGTCAAGATCGTGGCCAGTCTCGCCACGCAGGGCCATCGCAAGATCCGCGAGCGCAATTACCGGTGCCGTGGCTCGGCCGAGAACAGTGCGAAAGAACTCTTGGGCGTGGTGCGGCTCCAGCGCGGCCAACTCGACACGCAGATCATCAATCATCCTCAGGACGGCAGGGCGCCTTGGATCCGGATCAGTCACCAACCAATCCCGCCCCACGGTGCGGCCACGTACAGGGAACAGGCGGGCCAACGAGGCAGTCCTGCGCGTCCGGATCATGCGGCGATGGATGCGGTGCGTCTCGGCGAGTTGCGTTCGGACGCGGTGGCAAACCGCTCGGACAGCATCGGTGTCACGGCTTGCGATAAGGCGCTCAAGCACGTCCAACTCCTGCTGCAGCCAATGCTCATGGGGCAGCATCTGCCGCAGCGCCGAACATGGCTCATCGAGGAACATCACCGGGGCATCATCGCTGAGAGCGGCCAGGGCCTGCGCGAGTTCATCGCGGATCTCGACCCGATGCCGGAACTCCCGAATACTGTCGAGTGGGTAGGCAGAGGGGTCGAGTAGGTGAAGCATTCTCAGGAAGCCATCTTCGTTTGACCGCACAGGAGTCGCGGACAGCAGCAGCGCACTTGACGCTGCGTGGCTAATCTCGCACAGGCGTCGGTAGTCCCTACCACCGTGACCATTCGCGGCAGTAACCTGGTGCGCCTCGTCGATGATTACGATCATCCGCTCCGTCGGGGCGACCGACGGGATGGCAGAGTGAGGAAGCACCCGGACCCGACCTGGAAACTGATCGACGCGAAACTTCGAGAGCAACTCGTCCCGCCACTGGTCGGACAACCCGTCCGGCGCGAGAACGAGCGCCTCACCGGTCTCATTGAGGAGGAGTTGCCGCAACACCATCCCCGCCTCGACCGTCTTGCCCAGGCCGACCTCGTCCGCGAGCAGGTATCGCTTGACAGGGTCGGCAAGGATGCGCCGCGCGGCTCCAACCTGGTGAGCGTGAGTCTCGACGCCCGAGGACCAGATCCCGGCCAACCCCTGAGCGGCGACACGCTGACGGAGAACATCCCTCACGAACGCAGTACGACGGTCATGCACGAACCGACTCTCGACGGTGCCGGCCTTCAAGAGCGCCACCGGGTCATGAACGGGCTGTGACCACCGAACGTACAGCCGATCGGCCGGGATGCACTCGGAGCGGCCGTTGGGAAAATCGACCAGGTATGATTCATCGCTCGAATCACATTCATCGATGAATCCGGCCTGCCATGTTCCGCCGTGGAGGCACCAGACTCGCTGATGCCGCTGCAGCCGCACTAACCGAAGGGCAGCATTGCCCACTGGTATCGCTATCTCCTCCGTCGCAGGCCCGTCGAAAAAGCGAACAACTCCCGATTCTTTGCCGAGCTTCCCGATGCCATACACCGGATGCCGGACGAACACATCGTCACTCTTGGCAACTGCGTCATTCATGGTGCGCTCTCACCTGCTCAACGGGCGGAGCATCCCCTGCCTGAGACACCCCCACCCTTACCCATAGGGGTTCAACCGCGAGGCTCGGGACCTTCAGGTCCGACCACGCCAACCCCGGCCGAGATCCGTGATCCCACGGCCGGCCCGCCGTCACATATGCTGACAGCACCCTCGCGCAGGCGCGCAGATCCAACCTCCCCACTGGCGGTCCCCGGACCCTACCCGCACAAGTCCCACCTGCGGGACCCCCGATGTTCCGCCAATCGGCTGGCCTCTGTTGACCTCTTCCCGCCGTCAATTGCCTTCGGGGTCAA
Source organism: Micromonospora sp. NPDC023633 (assembly GCF_040640035.1). NCBI lineage: Bacteria > Bacillati > Actinomycetota > Actinomycetes > Micromonosporales > Micromonosporaceae > Micromonospora > Micromonospora sp. NPDC023633. Next base: position 18,201 of record NZ_JBFABB010000004.1, read on the forward strand.
TATTGCGCCGAGGCAACTACTTGCCGACGATGTACCCCTCGCCTGCTCAGCGGCGGGACGGCGGCTCCTGACCGGCGTCGCGACCCTCACCGCAGCGTCGGCCGTCAAGACGATTCACGCGCGCGAAGCACACTGTCGGAGATGCGACAGTGTGCGAAACGACAGCTCCGCGCACATCGCGCGCAGTCGGGGGAGGCAGGTGTAGGGCCGACCGCCTGCTTCAGACAGGCGTCAAACGTCCGTCGCGTAGTACACCCGCTCACTCTCCTCGAACCCATCGAGGAACAGCGCGTACACCGCCGCCATCCGCAGCGCTGCGACCGGCCGCAGCAGCTCGACGGCCCGCTCCCGATCGCGCCCCGGCACGTCCGCCCGCAGCCAACGAAGACATCGGCCGGTTCGGTGACCTTGTCGCCGTCTACCCGAACCGGTCCGAGCGCTCCACAGACCTGCCAGCTGACCAACTGCTCGGCGGAGCACAGGACGTGCAGGCGATCGGGCTGTCGCTCAACCAGTTGTCGCAGGGCTATGCCGATCGCCGGTGGCACGACCTGATCGCGGCCGGCGCGCACGTCCGCCTCATGCTCCTCGGCCCGACGGGCAGGCCGTTCAGGCGCGCGAGGCAAAGGAAGGCTTTCCGGCGGGGCAGCTTTCCGGACTGGCGAAGCTCAACATCGGAAACCCTGGTGCGGATACCCGACAGGCTGCCCGATGGGCTCCAGGGCCGCACGAACCGGCCGTCTACGACGACAGGCTCCGCTTCAACGTGGTCCTGGTCGACGATCTCTGCGTCACCCAGCCGTACCTGGCGGAAAGTCGAGGAGTGGAATCGCCCGCGTTCGTCGTCAGAAGGAGACCGGGCCGGGGTGGGCTGTATCCGGTGTTCGAACAATTCTTCGAGACAAAGTGGCGACCCGGGGCGGCAACTGTGAACGACTACAGACACCTGGTGCCTGTTGCGATCGAAGCGGTTGCGCGGGCGGCCGAGACAATGCGACGTCGGCCACCAGGCGCGCTAATCGTCAAGGGTCATGGACCCGACACCAGTTTCGACAACACCGCAGCGTGAAAGCAGCTACGTTGCCCGAGTGACGGATCTTGGGCGGGGCGTCTACGAGCACCTCATCACCCGTGAGCTGGCCACCCGCCTTCAGCAAGTCGACCCCGCCCTCGTTCAGCACCACAAGCTCGACCCCGCCGACGCCACCGACGCCCTCGCCCGTCACATCGCCGCACTGGCCCACCGCGCCCTGCACGCCGTACCCGCCGGCGACGACAAACTCCACCGCCAGATCGAGCTCGCCAACCGCATCGCCGACGCCATCGCCGCCGAGAGCCCGCAGGCGTCGACGGCACAGGACCAGGTCACCGACGCCAGGCACCTCCTATACGCCATCGCCGCCCCACCCACCCCTCCCGCGCAGCCAGCCTTTCCGCAGCGCCCCACCACCCCGCTCTCCACCGGCGCCCTGCTGGTCAACGGCCGCCACCAGCCGCGCATAGGCCACGAAGTCACCCACGAGATGGCGTCGGCAGAGCAGGTCGACCTGCTCTGCGCGTTCATCAAGTGGTACGGCCTGCGCATCGTCGAGCCCGCCATCCGCGACCTGATCGCCCGGGGCGGCAAGCTGAGGGTCATCACCACGACCTACCTGGGCGCGACCGATCAGCGGGCCCTCGACCGGCTCGCCGAGCTGGGCGCCGAGATCAAGGTGTCCTACGAGACCAGGACCACCCGACTGCACGCCAAGGCGTGGCTGTTCCGCCGCAACAATGGCATGACCACCGCGTACGTCGGCTCGTCGAACCTGTCGAAGACCGCGCTGATCGACGGCGTGGAGTGGAACGTGCGCGTCTCCAACGTCGAGCAGCCGCACGTCATCGACACGTTCACCGCCACCTTCGAGGACTACTGGAACGACCCGGCGTTCGAGGACTACGACGCCACCCGGGATTCCGAGCGGCTGCGGAACGCCCTCAGCGGGGAGCGGCGCAAGGACTCGCCGACGCAGATCGCCAACCTGGACGTGCGGCCGTACCCGTACCAGGCCGAGATCCTGGCCGACCTGGACGCGGAGCGGCAGGTGCACGGCCGGCACCGGAACCTGGTGGTGATGGCGACCGGCACCGGCAAAACGGTCGTCGCGGCGCTGGACTTCCGGCGCCTGCACCGCAAGGGTCAGGTCGACTCGCTGCTCTTCGTCGCCCACCAGGAGCAGATCCTCACCCAGAGCCTGGCGACGTTCCGGCAGGTAATGCTCGACGGCAGCTTCGGCGAAATCCTGGTCGGGGGCAAAACCCCGACCAGGTGGCGGCACGTCTTCGCCTCCATCCAGTCGCTGCACCGGCGGGAGATCGACCCCGAGGCGTACGACATGGTGATCGTCGACGAGTTCCACCACGCGGAGGCACCGACGTACGCCCGACTTTTGGAGCGGCTTCGGCCGCGCGTACTGCTGGGGCTGACGGCGACCCCCGACCGGGCCGACGGTCGGGATGTGCGGCGGTGGTTCGACGGCCGCGTCGCCGTGGAGCTGCACCTGTGGGAGGCGTTGGAGCGGCAGTTACTCGCGCCGTTTCAGTATTTCGGGCTGCACGACGACGTGGACCTGTCGCGGCTGCGCTGGAAGCGCGGTCAGGGGTACGACCTCGGCGAACTCGACGGCCTCTACACCGGCAACGACGCCCGGGCGCGGCTGGTGCTGAAGGCGGTACGCGACACGGTCGACGTGGACCGGATGCGGGCGCTCGGGTTCTGCGTGAGCATCGCCCACGCGCGGTTCATGGCGGAGTGGTTCACCCGGCACGGAGTGCCGGCGGCGGCGGTGACCTCCCAGGTCGACCGGCCCGTGCAGCATGATCTACTGCGGGAGTTCAAGGCCGGCAAGCTGCGGGTGCTCTTCACCGTCGACCTCTTCAACGAGGGCGTCGACCTACCGATGGTCGACACGATCCTGATGCTGCGGCCCACCGAGAGCGCGACGATCTTCCTTCAGCAGCTCGGCCGAGGGCTGCGCCTGGACGACGACAAGCCCTGCCTGACGGTGCTCGACTTCATCGGCGGACAGCACGCCAACTTCCGCTTCGACCTGCGCTGGCGCGCGCTGACCGGCGTCAGCCGCCGGGAGATCAGGGACGCCGTCGAGCAGGACTTTCCGTCGCTGCCCAGCGGATGCCACATCCAGCTCGACCCGGTCGCCCGCAAGGTCGTGCTCGACAACCTGCGCACCGTCATGCCGACGTCGAAGAACGGCCTGCTGGCGGAGCTACGGCACCTCGGGGACGTCGGCCTCGCCGAGTTCCTGCGGGAGACCGGGGTGGAGATCGAGGACGTGTACCGGTCGGCGACCATCGGCGGGTGGACCGGACTGCGTCGGCTCGCCGGGCTGGAGTCGTCGACGCCGGGGCCGGACGACCGGGAGTTGGGCCGGGCCATCGGGCGGATGCTGCACCTCGACGACCCGGACCGCCTAAACATGCTGGCCCGGGTGGCGGCGGGCGAGCGGCCGGACGACGGGCGGCTGTGGGACATGCTGCACTTCGACCTGTGGGGGCCGAACGCGCCGCTGACCTCGCGGGACGAGCGGCTGGCACGGCTCTGGGCGGAGCCGGCCCGCTGCGCCGAGCTGCGGCAGGTGGCCGAGGCGCTGCGCGACCGAATCCACCGGGTCACGCCGAAGCCGCTGTCGGCGGAGGTGCCGCTGCGGGTGCACGCCCGCTACAGCCGCAACGAGGCGTGCGCCGCCTTCGGCATGCCGAACCCGGGATCGCTGCGGGAGGGGGTGAAGTGGCTGCCCGACGCCCAAGCGGATCTCTTCTTCGTCACCCTGGCCAAGTCGGAGCAGCACTACTCCCCCACCACCATGTACGCCGACCGGGCCATCACCGACAGCCTGTTCCAGTGGGAGTCGCAGAGCACCACGTCGTCGGCGTCGGCGACCGGCCAGCGCTACATCCACCACGCCTCGCGCGGCTCGACCGTGCACCTGTTCGTGCGGGAGACCCGGGTCGCGGACCGGGACCTGGGCGCGCCGGCCTACCTCTACGCCGGCCCGATGACCTACCAGGAGCACACCGGCGACCGCCCCATGCGCGTCATCTGGCGGCTGGCGCACGCCCTCCCCGCCGACGTGTACGCCACCGCCCGAGCCATCGCCGCATGAGATCCCGCCAGGAGGGGCGAGCTCCGGCGGGGTCTCGGAGATCTGGCAGGGACCGTAGGTGCCAGGTGGGTCAGTGGTCCTCCGGGTGGGATCTCCTCGCGCCATCGCCGCTCATCGGCGTGCTTCAACCCCTTCGGGGCGGACCAGACGCTGGCGCAGGCTCTGAGCGGGTTGCTATTCGGCGGCGAGGCGCCGGGCGTAGCGGCCAACGGTTTCAGCAAGCGCCAACGTGAAGGCTGTACAGGTGGTGAGGAGAGAGGGAAGACCTTTCAGGTGCTCTGCCAACTCGGTGGCGGCGCCAGGTGATCCGAAGTCATACATGGTCAGCGTGCTGGGATACCACAAGTAGAGGGCTGCCGGGTTGGTGAAGGTCGCTATGCCCCCGTAGGCCATGAAGGTGAGGTCCAGCAGGGCAAACCCGGCGAGGCTTAGCGCCAGAACGGCGGCTGGCCACGGGATTCGAGAAGCGAGTCGCCGGACGGCGACGACAAGGCCGGTCAGGAGCAAGCACCACACCGCGATGGCGACAGCGACAGCTGCCCGAGCCTCGCCGAGGGCGTCGCCCAGGATCGGCACGGACGACAGGGCGAGGATGCTGAGGGCGAGCAGAGCGGGAACGAACAGTGGCCATCCGGCCATAGCAGGTTGCCGGCCCACACGCCATCCGAGCCAGGCCGCCGCGACACCGACCGGGACGACGGCCAGCGCCGTCACGGCTTCGACCAGTGCTCGGCTGGTGCTGGCGTCGATGGTGGCAACGATGAGGATGCTGAGGGAGGCGACTGTGAGCCAGGCCGCGCCGAGCATCGGTGGAATGGCCAGTACCCCGGCCACCCTCGGGGCCCGGGAACGCAGTTGCGGCATCGACACGAAGTTCCCCTGTTCGATGAGGGCGCACCACACGACGTCTATGAGGTCGCGGAGGGGCCGTGGTGATTGGACGAGCAGGTGGACGATTTCCGTGGACGCAACCGGCGGCCGTCGGCGTTCGGGGCGAACCTGACGTCCAGTCTCATGCTGAGTGCCCGTGCGAGACGCTCCAGGACCGGCAGGGTCGGCACAGTGCCGCCCGCCTCGAATCGGGCCACGGCGGACTGGGTCATACCGGCGGACCTCGCCAGCTGGCTCTGGCTCCAACCATTGCGCTTTCGCAGGTGCCGCACCTCCTGCCCGAGCTCGAAGGCGATGCGCGTCGCCTCGTACGCCTCGGCGGCTCCGGGCTCCGCCATCCGGCGGTCACGCAGGTCGTTCCAGTCGACGCGATCACTCATCGCCATAGCGCCAATGCTATGCCGTGGAGTCCCCGACCTGCGCCACCTTGATGTCAGGACATGTGTGCCGAGGCGTCCACCACCCGGTTGCTGGCGATGGCCAACTCCTCGTCGGTGAACAGCGAACGGAAGCGGGGCCGGATCACCACTGCCTCGGCAGTCAGGTCCACCCGCCCCCGCTCCCACAGCGCGGTGAACCCGTCGGAGACCACCGGGTGGTGCAGGAGCTGCCGGGCCGTGGCGAGGCCGCCCTTCTCGGTCACCAGCCGCAGCAGCAGGCTGGCGTGGTAGTTCGCCTCGTCCCGCGCCCGCTCGTACGTACGCACCATCGCGTCGTGGAACGCGGCTTCGAGCGCCCGGCGGTCGGCCGAGACCTCGACCTCCTCGTCCGCCGGCTCGGCCTTTCGGTCGTACGCCCGCACCATCGCCTGGTGCAGCGCCTCCTCCAGTTCCCGCCGGGCGGGCGTCCCCTGCCCCGCCGGCGCGGGCCGCGACCCGGCCGGGCCGCGCTGCTCTGGCGCGGACCGGACCGGCGGCGCGGCCTGGCGGCCGTCGCGGTTCTCGCCGCCCGACAGCCGCAGGAGTCGGGTGACGCTGCGGAAGCGTACGGCGGCGGGGCTGGTGGCCGGGAAGTACTGAACGAGGCCCGCGTGCCGGCCGTGGCTGTCCTCGATCGGCATGTCGCGCTTCATCGACGCCGCGGCAACCACTGCCCGCGCCTCGTGCGGGCGCACCCAGCAGACCAGTCGCGCACCGTTCGGGTGTGCCCGCTCGACGCGGACGTTCGCCCGGTACTTGCGCGCCTCGGCGGAGGCACTGTCGTAGTAGCGGGCCCACCCCAGCACCTTGCCCTCGTGCCGCACGGGCACGTCGCGGCAGTGCTGGTAGCTGTCCAGGGCGGTCACCGCCTCGTACTGCCGCAGCCAGGCCACGTTCCGGTAGCCGGCGGGCACCGGCACGATCCCCTCGTCCGCCGCCTGTGCCGGCTCCTGAGGCGATGGTGGGACTGTGACCGGGGAGGGCCTCGTCGGGGGCGCAACGGTCGGGCGCGGCTCGTCGTCAACCCTGGGCGCCACCGCGGCGGGGCCGGCCGCCGCCTCGGGGCGGACCGGTTCAACGGGGAGGGGCGTCGAGGGGCTGGCCGGCCCGTTCGGCTTCTCGCCGCCGGCCGAGTCCTTCGCCGGGGCGGCAGAGGTGGCCTCGGCGCGAGGCCGGCCCACCAGCGGTTGCTCGATGTCGCCCGGCAGGGCATGGGCATCGGGCTCGGTGTCCGGCGGAACCTCGTCGACCGGCGAATCCGACGCGACGGAGGGCGGCCCAGCGACAAACGACGCCGTGGAGGACGATGCAGCGGCAGACGGCGCGGTCGCACTCGACGGGGCGACCGTCGTGCTGGAAGCCGGGGCAGTCGTGCTGGAAGCCGGGGCAGTCGTGGCGGAGGCCGGCTCGACGACATCCGCGTCGATGACCGGAGCAGCCGTCGGGGACGACACCGCGATGCCCAGCTCGGTGATGCGCTCCCAGAGCGGCTCCAGGGCTGCCTCCGGGTCCCGGCTGAAGACGCTGCCCCGGATGCGGACGAAGACGCAGTTGCCGACGCGCTCCAGCACCGCCTGCCGGCGCATGTCGCTCTCCCACTGGTCCGGCCCGTGGTAGGCGTCGCCGTCGCACTCGATGGCGAGCCGCCGCCCGTCCGGCGCGGGGAGGACGAAGTCGATCCGGTACCCGCCGATGCGGAACTGCGGCAGCGGCCGGTATCCCCGGCCCAGGATGCGCCGGAGCACCGCGCGTTCGAAGTCGCTGTCGCAGCGCCTCTCCAGGTCGTCGTACGCCTCGTCGGCGGCGGTGACGTTCTGGCAGTAGGTGAGCAGCAGCCCCCGGGCGTCGTCCTCGCGCAGGTCGGCGGGCTGGACGGAGTGGAAGACCCAGAGCTGGTCGCGGGCCCGGGAGGCGGCGACGTTGACCCGCCGGTGGTGGTCGCGCTTGGTGAACGCCGAGACGATGCCGTTGTGCGGTGACACGACCGTGGAGACGAGCACGACGTCCCGCTCGTCGCCCTGGAAGGTGTACGAGTCGCCGACGCGCAGCCGACGCCGTTCCATCTCCTCCTCGCCTACCACCTCGCGCAGGCGGGTGAGCAGGTAGACGGCCTGCCCGCTGGTGCTCAGCAGGCTCACCACGCCGATCGTGCGTCCCTCGTACGCGGGGTCGGCGACGATCGCGGCGACCCGCTCGACGAGCGCCTCGGCCTCGGCGACGTTGACGTTGCCGTAGGCGGGGAGGTCCTGGCGGATGCCCTCGGGGACGTGCACGGCGATGACGGGGTCGCCGATGCCGGCGGGCCGGTCGGTGCGCAGCGGCTCGATCTCGCCGCCGTAGTACGTCTGGCTGGAGAAGCCGATGATCGCCGGTACGGAGCGGAAGTGCTCGGTCAGCAGGATGCGCTCCGGCGAGCGCCGTACGGCGTGGTCGTAGAGGCTGCTCTCCGGGTCGAAGTGCTCGGCGGAGGGCACGTCGACCAGATGCGAGTTGATCAGGCCGGTGACCGTGCCGACGAACGACAGCTGCGGGCCGATCTGCTGGTCGTCGCCGACGACGACGGCCCGCTCGGCGAGGCTGAGGATCGGCAGGGAGAACATGTCCGCCTGCGACGCCTCGTCGACGATCACGACGTCGAAGTGGGCGCCGCCGGCGAACTGCTCGATGGCCCGGTCGACGGACATGACCCAGACGGGCACGGCGTCGACCGCGGCGTTCATCGCCCGCTGGGCGTGCGCCTGCCACTGGGCGGCGTTCTTGCCCGTACCCTTGCCGATCTTGCGCAGCGCGGTGGTCCAGTCGGCGAGCGCGGCGCGGCGTCGGTCGTCGAGCGCCTTGGAGACCTCCAGCCAGGAGGACGCGACGACGAGTTCCTGGGTCAGCTTCCGGATCCGCTCCCGCGTCTGCTCGATCCGGCGGCCCAGGGCGACGGGGTCGACGCTGCCGACGACGGCGTCGAACCAGGTCTGCGCGCGGCGCCACTGCCAGCGGTGCGGGCAGTCGGCCCCGGTGCCGCCGATCGCGACGGCGGTGCCGTCCTCGATCTGGGCGGTCCAGCCCGGCGCTGCCGGCCGCAGCCGCTCGGTGAGCTGCGCGAAGCGTTGCGCGTCGGGGCGCAGCGCGGCGAGCCGGCGTACCTCCGCGAGGATGCCGTCCCAGCCGCCGAGGTCGGCGCGCTGGCGGCTCTGGTCGAGCAGCCGCCACAGCTCGCTGGCGTCCGTGCTGGACATGCCCTCCTCGAGCACCGTGCCGAGGGCCCGCTCGTCGACGACGAACCGGTCATGGTCGAACACGGTCGCGCACCGGGAGACCAGGTCGGTGAGGGCGGTCAGCCGGCGTACGTCGACCGCCTGCTCGGCCCGGGGGACCAGCCGGCGGACGGTGGCGTGCAGGGTGGGCCAGCGGCGGCGGTCCCAGTCGAGCGCGGTGGCGGCGTCGGTGAGCAGCCGGCCGACCCACAGGTCGGGCTGGTCGCCGAGGTCGTCGGAGAGGTTGAGCAGTTGCCGCCACTCGGTCCACCGGGTGTTCAGCTCCTGCCGCAGCCGCAGCCGGGTGACGTACGCGACGACGATGTCGACGTCCTCGGTGGTGCGCAGGGGCTCGCCGTCGATGCGGCATTCGGCGGCGAGCCGGGCGAGGGTGCCCTGGAAGAGCCGGCTGACGCCCTTGCCGCTGGCGAACCGCTGCCGCAGCTCCCCGAGCTGGGCGAGGAGTCGGCGCGGCTCGGCGAGCTGCGCCTCGGGGACGCTCGCCTGGTGGCCGGCGAGGATCCGGGCCGCCGCGGTCAGGTCGGCGAGCGCGCGCTGGCAGGCCGCGACGTGGTCCTGCCACATGGTCTGCCAGTTCGGGTCGGCCTGCAGCAGGGTGGCCAGCCGGTCGGTCCACGCGCCCTCCCGGCCGGCGAGCAGGGTCAGCGCCTGACGCAGCTGCCCGACGAGGTCGTCGAGCGCCGGCCGGCCGAACGCCCGTACCTCCGGCAGCAGGACCCCGGCGGCGGCGAGCCGGTCGAGTTCCTCGCGGGCGGCGGCCAGCTCGCGCCGCCCGGCGAGGACGGCGGCCTCCGCGGGCAGCTCGGCCGCCGTGGGCAGGTGCCGCAGCGCCTGCGTGCGGTCCTGCCGGACGGTACGCCGGGCGATGTCGAGCAGCTCGGTGAACTCCTCGGCGTCGAGCGGCGCGGCCACGTCCGGCGCCACGGCGTCGGGGATGTCCCCGTAGCGGTCGGCCCGTTCCCGCAGCCAGTTCCCGACGTCGCTCGGCGACAGCCGGATGCCGTCGATCTCGTAGTGCGCGGACTCGTTCTCGGCCATCGTGCGCAGGCCGGCGAGGGCCTGCCCGAGGTCCCGCTCGGCCTCCTCCAGCTGGCGGCGTAGCCGGTCGACGCGCCGCTGCTCGCCCCGCTTGTCGAGGGTCGCCCCACGGTCGGAGAGTTCGCGGGCTGCCAGTTGGAGCTGCACGAGCTGGTCGGTGGAGCGGCCCAGCACCGCCAGGCACAGCGACTGGATCTCCTGGGGCAGGCCGTCGCGCAGGACCCGCAGCGGGTCCTCCTTCTGCGCCACGACGAGCACCCGCTTGCCGTGCGCCATCAGGTGGCAGATGAGGTTGCGGATGGTGTGGGTCTTGCCGGTGCCGGGCGGGCCCTGCACGGCGACGTTGCGGTGCTGCGCGAGCCGGCGGGCGATGGATTCCTGCGCCTCGTTGGTCGGCAGCGGCATGAGCAGCCGCTCCCCCAGCGGCGCCCACCGGGCCGGCTGGTCCTGCGGCATCTCCAGCCGGCTCGGCTCGTGGGCCAGGATGGCGGCCAGCGAGCCGATGCTCGCGGTGTCGCCGGCGAGCAGCCGCGCGCGCAGTTCCTCCAGGAAGCGGCGCAACATCCGCTGCCGGGGCCGGACGAAGAGCACGCCCGTGTCGTGGACGTGCGGGCCGGCCAGCGCCGCGGCGCCGCTGTCCCGGACGACGGGGTCGTGCCCGAGCCGGCGCAGCGCCCGCTCGAAGAACTCCACCCGGTCGAGGTCGTGCCAGACGTCGAGGTCGAGCTGGCCGCCGGAGCCGGCAAGGGCGAGCAGTTGACCGAGGTAGCGCTCGTCGAGGCCGGTCAGCGGATCGGTCTGGAGCCGGGGGGCGCCCTGCGGCACCACCGTGACCATCGACCGGTCGGCGTCGAACTCGATGGCGACCGGGGTCACCACCAGCGGGTACTGCACCCGGTGCCCGGCGACGTCGGTGCGGATGACGCCGTGGCCCCACACCAGCTCGTGGGTGGCGGCGTCCATGTCGACGCGGTGCTTCAGGTCGAACAGGCTGCGGTGCAGCTGCCGCGTCGTCTCCGTACGCCGGGCCTGGTCTGCCCAGGGGCGCCACTCCCGCTCGCGCCACTGCGCGAACCGCTCCTGGAGCTTCTCGATCGTCTCCTCGTCGCCGACGAGCCGGGGCTCGGCCGCGTACGACGGCGCACCGGCCAGGTACGGCGTGAACTCCGCGGGCGTCCTGATCGGTCTCGTGGCGGCGGGCAGGCCGACCCGCAGCCAGCTGGCGCCGTCGGTGGAGACGCCTACCTCGCAGTCGGCGTGCGCGGGGAAGTCGTGCTGCCAGAAGGCGTCGGCGGTGGGAACCGTCCGGGCCGGCTTCTCCATCTGCGCCCGCACGGCCATCAGGTACTCGACCAGCGAGGTGGCCCGGTCCCGGATCAGTGCGGGCGATTCCGTCGAGGACGTGGAGCGGGAGAGCATGCGGCACCTTTGGTTCTGAATGGATGGACCTGCCACGACGAGGTCGGATCGGCCTGTCGTCAGGAAATCGGCGGGCGCTGCCCGGCCGGTGAGCGCAGGCTGGACCGCCCCGGGCGCGGCGCGGATCGGGTGTGGGGGCGCGGGCGTCGGGCTGGAGCCCCAGGCATGGATGCGCTCCCGCGATGCGACGGCCGGCCCGCTCGTCGCACGAGCAGCCGGTCCCCTCCGCGCTGACGCACGGCTCCCACCTCCCCACTGGCGGTCCCCGGACCCTACCCGCAAGAGTCCTACCAGCGGGACCCCCGATCTTCCACCGATCGGCCGGCGTCGGCTGACTTGTTCCCGCCGTCAATTACCTGCGTAGTCGATATTGCGCACGCGCAACTACTTGCCGGCAACCCGACGTCCGCCCTGCTCAGCGGGAACACCAGCGCCAAGGTCGACACTCGGCGTGGCGTCCACCCCGAACGGCTGGAGCACGTCGGCGGAGCAGCAGTGTCGGAGACGCGACAGCGCACCGAGCTACCGGGCAGGGGTGTCCGTCATCCGCCGAAAAAGGCGACAGCGGGGGCGACCGCCTTCTCCAGGTAGGCGTCGACGTCGGTCGCGTGGTAGATCCGCTCGCTCGCCTCGATGCCGTCGAGGAACATCGCGTACACCGCCGCCATCCGCAGCGCCGCGACCGGCCGCAGCAGCTCCACGGCCCGTTCCGGCTCGCACCCCGGCACCTCGGCCCGCCACCGCGCGCACCACTCGGCGAGCACCAGGGAGGCGGCGGCGTCCGGAAGCCCCTCGGCCAGCCGCAGCGCGTCGAACGCCGGGTGCCCGACGAACGCGTCACCCCAGTCGATGACGACGTGCCGGCCGGCGCTGGCGCGCACGTTGCCGGGGTGCAGGTCGCCGTGCACGAGGGTCTCCGGCAGCCCGCACCCGCGTACCTCGTCGAGCCGCGCCGCCAGGCCCGCCAGCAGGGACGCCACGCAGGAGGTGTCGTAGCCGGCCAACCGGTCGCGGATCCAGCCCGGCAGGGCGTGGGCGCGCAGGTCGGGCACGCCCACCGCGACCAGTTCCGCCGCGTCCGGGACGGACCGCACCTGCACCGGGTGGAAGTCGGCGGCCATCGCCAGGCGCTCCTCGACGGGGGCGGCGTAGCGGTCCTCCCCGGGCACGTGCTCGATCAGCATCCGGCCGTCGCCGTCGTCGGCGAGCAGCGTCGACGTCTTCCCCGGCACGGTCCGGCCGAGCCAGCGCAGCACCGCGGCCTCGTGTCGGAAGAACGCCGGCACCTGCTTCAGCCAGGCCGTCCCGCCCGGGCCGTCGAGCCGCCAGACCGCCGAGAGGTTCCAGGTGCGCTGCTGGGCGACGGTCTCCGCCGGGCGGCCGAGCCGCCGCAGCTCCCCCGTCGCCCAGGCGAGGCTGCGCGCCGGTCCGCCGGACTCGGCGTACGGGGCGCGCAGCGGGTCCGCCGCCAGCGGAATCGGCGTCGGTACGAGCGGCGTGGCGGGCGGCTCGTCGACCTGCCCGAGGTACGTCACCGCGCCGCCCATCGGCCGCGGCCCGTCGCCGGCCAGCAGGCGGAGCACGGCCACCTCGACGCCGTACCGCCGGCGGGCCTCGGCCACGACGGGGCCCACCTCCTGCCACCAGGGCGACGGCACGTCGAAGGGCGGCAGGGCGCCCAGTTCGTCGCCGGCGGTGCCGACCAGGACGAGGGTCACGGTACGGGACACGCCGGGACGCTACCGCCGACCCGCGAACCTCGGCGACAGGTTAAGCCGCTGGCCGGCCGCACCGCCGGTCAGCGCGACTGGCCGCCGGCAGCACCGCCGGTCAACGGGAGAGGATGGCGACGATCTCGGCGTAGCCGCGCCGGCGGGCGTGCTCCAGCGCGTCGACGCCGTCGCGGTCGGGCTGGTGGACGCGCGCGCCGGCGGCCACGAGAATCTCCGCGATCTGCTGGTACGGCCGGCTGCCGTCGCCGAGAATCACACACTCGAGCAGGGCGGTCCAGCCGAGGTTGTTGACGTGATTGACGTCGATGCCGGTGCGCACGACGCGGCGGACGTAGTCGACGTGGCCGCGTTCGCTGGCCGGGATGACGGAGATGCCGCCGTAGCGGTTCACCATCGTCAGGTCCGGACCGGCCGGCAGCAGGACCTCCAGCATCGCGACGCTGCCGGTCACGCCGGTCACCAGCCACGGGGTGTCGTGTTGCTCGTCAAGCGCGTCCGGGTCCGCGCCCGCCTCGACGAGCACCCGGGCGGCCTCGACGTTGTCGTTCGCGGCGGCCAGCAGCAGCGGCGTACGCCGTCGCGCGTCGCGGGCCTCGATGTCGGCGCCGGCGGCCAGCGCCTCGCGCACCTTTGTCGGGTCGCCGGCGCTCGCGGCGGCGAGCAGGTCCTGGTCGGCGGGTCTGGTCACGGTGTCCTCCGGGGCGGGTGCGGTCTCGGGTGCCGCGCATCCGGCCATCGCGACGGCGGCGGCGAGGGCGAGCAGGGCGCGGCGTCTCACAGCCTGATCAGCTTCCGCTCGACGGCGGCGTGCACCGCCGCGGTACGCGAGTCGACGCCGAGCTTGGCGTAGATGCGGACCAGGTGGGTCTTGACGGTGGCCTCGCTGATGAACAACCGTCGACTGATCTCCCGGTTGGCGTGGCCGCGGGCGAGCAGCGTCAGGATCTCCACCTCCCGGGCGCTGAGGGTGGTCTGCGGGCCGCGCATCCGGTCCATCAGCCGGGCGGCGACCGGCGGGGACAGGACGGTCTGCCCGGTCGCGGCGGCGTGCACGGCGCGGAAGAGGTCGTCGGGCGGGCAGTCCTTGAGCAGGTACCCGGTCGCGCCGGCTTCGACGGCGCGCACGATGTCCTCCTGGGTGTCGTACGTGGTGAGCACCAGCACGCGCGGCGGGTCCGGCAGGGCGAGCAGGTTCGCGGTGGCGGCGACGCCGTCGACCCCGTCGCCGAGTTGCAGATCCATCAGCACCACGTCGGGGCGCAGCGCGGCGGCCTGCCGGACGGCGTCACCGGCCGTGGCCGCCTCGGCGACCACGGTCATGTCCGGCCGGTTGCCCAGCAGCGCCCGCAGCCCCGCGCGGACCACCGGGTGGTCGTCGACCAGGATCAGCCGCAACGGGGGCGTCACCGGGTGTCCCGCAACGGCAGGCTGACGGCGAGCGCGGTGCCCTCCCCGGGCGCGCTCTCGACGGCGAGGGTGCCGCCGAGGGACGCGATCCGCTCCCGGATGCCGGTCAGCCCGAAGCCGCTGGTCACGGTGGGGTTGAAACCCGTGCCGTCGTCGTACACGTCGAGCATCACCTCCTGGTCGCCGTAGGTCAGCGTGACGGCGGCCTGCCTTGCCTGCGCGTGGCTGCGGACGTTGGCCAGGGCGCCCTGCGCGACGCGCAGCAGGGCGACCTCGTTGTCGACGCCCAGGGGCGCGACCGTGCCGGTCACGGCGAACCGGACCGGGGTTCCGGTGTCGCGCTCGGTCGCCGCGCAGAGCCGCCGCAGGGCGTCGGTCAGCGAGGCGCCGTCGAGCGCTGGCGAGGCCAGGCCCCGCACGAAGCGGCGCGCCTCGGCCAGGTTCTCCCGGGCCGTCGCGGCGGCCTGCCGCACATGCCCGCGGGCCTGCTCCGGCTCGGCGTCCCAGTCCCGGTCGGCGGCCTGGAGCAGCAGGTTCATGCTCGACAGGCCCTGGGCGAGGGTGTCGTGGATCTCCCGGGAGAGCCGGGCCCGTTCCGCCAGCGTCCCGGCCTCGTGCTGGCTGCGGTCCAGTTCGTCGCGAGCGGCGAGCAGGTCGTCGAGGGCGCGCTGCCGGGCCTGGTTCTGCCGGTCGAGTTCAAGGAAGACGACGGTGGTGATGGCGGCGACGCCCACCGGCCCGAGCACCAGGCTGGGGTCGAGCCGGTCGGCCAGCCGGATCTGCGCGACGATCACCGCGCCGGTCAGCAGCGCGGCCAGCGGCCAGACCGCGCGGCGCGGGAGTTGACGCAGGCCGACGAAGAACAGCGGGATCGCCACGAGGGCGAAGCTCGGCGCGACGAGCACCAGCGCGAGGAAGGTGACGAGCACCGCCGCGAAGCGCGTCGCGGGCGCGGGCCGCCCCAGCTCGTTCGCGGCATACGCGGCCAGCAGCGCCCCGGCCAGCGTCAGCACCACGGCGGTGCGGTCCTCCCAGCCGTGGCGTACGGCGTAGCGGGAGGCGGCGGCGGCCAGCAGGAGCAGGAACCCCCACCGCATCGCCGGGCGCAGCCGGTCCCTCCGCATCGTTCCACCTCCCGCTCCGCACCATTTGATCTTGACAAGTCCAGCGTACGACAGTTCCGGCCCGGCTGAATCAACCATTTGACGTATCGGGGTTGCATCGGGCGCGCCATGCCGGCGCCGTGTGCCGCGGCGAGGCTGGGGGTGCCAGTTCGACCCGACGCCTTCGACCGGAGGAGCACCACATGATCAAGAACATCCGCCGCCGCGCGGCGCTCGGCCTGGGTGCCGCGGCCCTGGGCGTGGCCGCCGTCACCAGCGTCGCCGTCAACGCCTCCGCCGCCGGAACGACGACACCGGCGGGACCCGCCGCCGGGCCGGTGGCGGCGGCGCAGTCCGCCGCGTCGGCGGCCCGGGGCGACGTCGTCGCCAACCCGTCGCTCGACATCGACGCGGCGCTGCGCGCGGCCCAGGCGACCCTGAAGGCGGCCGAGAAGGACGGCCACCGGGTCACCGTCGTCGTCCTCGACCGGTCGGGCACCGTTCAGGTGCAACTCAAGGGCGACGGCGCGGGCCCGCAGACGGCCGAATCCGCCACCCGCAAGGCGTTCACCGCCGTCTCCTTCGGCCAGCCGACCTCCGCGCTCGCCGGCCGGGTCACCGGGCCGGGAGCCACCCTGCGCGACATGCCCGGGACGCTGTTCCTCGCCGGCGGTGTGCCGGTGACCGTCGACCGGCAGGTCGTGGGCGCAATCGGGGTCGGCGGCGCGCCCTCGGGCGACCTCGACGAGCGGTACGCCGACGCCGGCGCGGCCACCCTGCGCTGAGGTCAGCTCACTGACACAGGACCGGGCCCCGGGCGGCAGGCCGGAGCCCGGTCCCTGTCGTGTCTCACGGCGCCGGACCTGTCGCACGGTCATCACATGCCCCGACCTGGGCCGGTCGTCACGTCGCCCGGCCACCCGGTCAGGGCCGGCGGGTGCGGGCCAGGGTGCCGACGACGGCGAGGGATGCCACCGCCGCCCCCGCGACCACCACGGCCATCGGGACGGCGCTGCCCTCGCCGCCCAGCCCGACCAGCGGCGCGGCCATCGCTCCCACCAGCGACTGGATCGTGCCGAGCAGCGCGGCGGCCGTCCCGGCGTGGGCGGGGTGCCGGTCCAGGGCGAGCGCGGTGCCGTTCGGCATCACCATGCCGAGCGAGCCGACGAAGACGAAGAGCGCCACCGCGACCAGCGGCAGGCTGCCGAGGAGCGCGCCCGCGAGCAGGACGGCGGCGGCCAGCAGCCCCAGGCCCAGCGGGCGCACCAGCAGGGTGCGGGGCTCGAAGCGGTCCAGCAGGCGGGCGTTGAGCTGGCCGGCGGCGACCAGGGCGAGCGCGTTGACGCCGAAGATGAGGCTGAACGCGCCGGCCGAGACGCCGAAGACGTCCTGGAAGACGAAGGACGACCCGGAAATGTAGGCGAAGAGCGCGGCGAAGGCGAGGCCCTGCGCCAGCGCGTACCCGAGGAAGATCCGGTCGGTGAAGAGCGAGCGGCCGGCGGCGGCCGTGGCGGCGAGGCCGCCGGTGCTGCGCCGCGCGGCGGGCAGCGTCTCCGGCAGCCGCCACGCGACGGCGACGGCGAGCAGCGCGCCGATCACGGCGAGGGCGACGAAGACGGTACGCCAGTCCCCGAAGCGCAGCACCAGGCTGCCGAAGGCGGGCGCGGCCATCGGGGCGATGCCGAAGACGAGGGTGAGGCGGGAGAAGTACTTCGCGGCCTCGCGGCCGGAGTACAGGTCGCGGACGACGGCGCGGGCGACGACCACGCCCATGCCGCCGGCGAAGCCCTGCGCGAGCCGCGCCGCGGCCAGCGTCTCGGCCGACGGCACGGCCGCGCAGACGAGCGACAGCAGGGTGTACGCGGCGACGCCCACCAGCACGGGTCGGCGCCGCCCGAAGCGGTCGCTGAGCGGGCCGGTGACGAGCTGACCGAGGGCCATGCCGACGAGGCAGGTGGTCAGCGAGAGCTGGATCTGCGCCTGGCTGGCGGAGAGGTCGCGGGTCATCTCCGGGAACGCCGGCAGGTAGGTGTCCAGGGAGAGCGGCCCGAACGCGGTGAGCGTGCCGAGCAGCGCCAGCAGCACGGCGGCGGCCCGCCCGGTGGGCGCGGCGACGCGCTCGTCCGGTCGGACGGGCGGCGCGGTGGCGTGCGGCATGGTGGTCCCCTCATTGACGACTCGGCTCGCATACGATAGCTCTGACAACAGAGCTATTGCGGCGACGAAGGGCCGGACTGTGACGGACGAGACGGTCGACCAGCTCGGCGGGGCGCTCGGCGACCTGCACCGGGTGCTGCGCCGGGCGGCCACCCAGCGGGCCGCCCGCACCGCCCTGCCGGACGCCCAGGTCGAGGTGCTGCGGCTGGTGCAGCGGTGGCCGGGAATCGGCGTGCGCGAGGCCGCCGAACGGCTGGGCACCGCGCCCAACACGGTCAGCACGCTCGTCGGCGAGCTGACCACCGCCGGACTGCTGCACCGGGAGCGGGACCCGGCCGACCGCCGCACCGTCCGGCTGGACCTGACCGACGCGGCGCGGGAGCGGATGGCCGCGTACGGGCGACACCGGCGCGACCTGCTCGCCGCCGCGCTGGCCGAGCTGGACGGCCCGGACCGCGAGGCGCTGCTCGCCGCCGCCCCGGCGCTGCGCCGCCTCGCCGACCGGATGACGGGACGGAGCTGAGCCACCGGAGCCGGGACGGCCCGCGACTTCGGCGCTACGGTGGCGGGGAACGGTGCCCGGTCGCGTCTGGAGGTCGTCGGGTGATGGAGCAGCGGATCAGCCTCGTCACGCTCGGCGTCGCCGACGTGGCCCGGGCACGCGCCTTCTACGAGCGGCTCGGCTGGCGCGGCCAGGAGGTCGACGAGACCGTCTTCTTCCAGGCCGGCGGCCTGGCGCTGGTGCTCTGGGGTCGGGAGAAGCTGGCCGCCGACGCGGGTGTGCGCGACCGGGGCGCGGGCGGGTTCGGCGGGATGACGCTGGCGCAGAACGTCCGCTCCCGGGGCGAGGTGGACGACCTGCTGACGGCGGCAGCCGACGCCGGGGCGGAGGTGACCCGGCCGGCACGCGAGACGTTCTACGGCGGCTACGCCGGCTGCTTCACCGACCCCGACGGGCACGCCTGGGAGATCGCCTGGAACCCGGGCTTCCCCCTCGGCCCGGACGGCACGCTCACCGTCCCCGACCTCGCCCCGCCGGGGTGACGCGCGGTTCGTCGGCAGGGGCGGCAGGTCCCGCCGCCGCGCCCTGACCCCCGGTGCCGCTCCGCCGTCAGGCGGTCACCCGGCGGGGGTACGCCTCGACCTCCCGCGCCCACTGCTCCGCGGCCACGGAGAGGGCGACGGCGGAGACGGTGAGCGTCAGCGGGTAGACCGCGCCGAGCGGCCGCCGCATCCAAGGCGGCAGGGACTCGTACGAGAACTCGACGGTCAGCGCCAGCCGGCGGCGGCGCAGCACCCGGGCGCGGAAGGCCAGGTTGGGCTCGGTGAAGCGCACCACCGCCGAGGGCTCCGCCGGGTCGCCGGTCGTCTCGGCCTGCTGCCGCAGCCAGCCCGCCAGCACGTACGCCTCGGCCACCGTGAGGCAGGGCGTGAAGTGCGACCAGGCCTGCCCGTCGGCGGTGCGGGCGTCGGTCTCGACGAGCAGCCAGTCGTCCCAGTCCGCCGCCTCGTCCGGGTCGTCCGGCGGCTCGACCCCGGGCTGGTAGCCCACCGGCCGGATCCTTACCCGGGCGCCGTCGTCGGAGCGGATCTCCATGCTGCCATCATGACCGATACTCGGGGCGCGGATGGAGGCATCCGCCCAGCTCAGGGTGCCCAGGCTGTCAGCGCACCGGGTCGTGGGTGCCGCGCGGCACGTCGGGCCGGCAGCGGCGCAGCCGGTCGGCGGCCAGCCGCCCACCGACGGCCAGCCCGTACCGCTCCACGGCGGCCAGCCCGTACGCGCTGCACGTCGGGGTGAAGCGGCACTGCCCGGGCCAGCGGTGCGACAGCCAGCGCCGGTAGCCCAGGATCGCGGCCCGCCCGGCCCGGTCCACCAGCGGCGCCCGCCCGGCGGCAGCGGCCGGCGTCGACGCCCGGCCGGGCGCCACGAGCCGGGCGAACAGCGCGCCGAGGGTGAGCAGGAACGAGAAGAGCCCCAGGTCGCAGCAGGGCACGTCGCAGCTGGGCATGTCGCAGTTGCACGCGTCGCAGTTGTCGAAGTAGTCCTTCTTCTTCTTGCGACGCCGGTCGCCCTCCAGGTTGATCACAGGGAACATCATGCGCCGGCCGCGCCACCCGCGAATCCTCGGCCGGCGCTCGGGGTGCTCAGGTCGGGGGCCGGTACGGGAAGTCCCCGATGGAGCACGGTCGGTCACCCGACGATGCTGGGTTGATGACCGACACCGATGCACGCACGTCGACGCGACTCGTGCCGGCGGCCGCCGTCGGCGGCCCGGCGCTGCTGCTGCTCTACGGCCTGCTCCGCCTGGTCGACGGCCTGGACGGCGACCGGGGCGACGGCTGGGCCTGGGACGTCGGCCACACCTTCTTCCTCGCCGGGATCCTGCTCTTCGGCGCGCTGGTCGTCGGCCTGCGCCGGCTGCTGCTCGCCGCCGCGCCCCGGCGACGGGTGCTCACCGAGTCCGCGACCACGCTGGGGCTGGTCGGGGTGGCCGCCTTCGTCTGGGTGATCCTCGGCGACCTGTTCCCGGGCCTCGCCGACGCCGCGCCGCTGCCCGATCCGGCCATGGCGCTGGGGCCGCTGCTGTTCCAGGTCGGCATCCTCGTCCTGCTGGCGCAGGCGGGGCGCACCCGGCCCCGGCTGCTGCCGGCGTGGGTGCCCGTGCCGGTCCTGTTCGGCTTCCTGGGCATCGCCCTGGACCTGGACCTGCTGCCGCTGGCCGCCGCGCTGATCCTCGCCGGCCTGCTCCCCCTGCAACGCCTCCGCTGAGCCCGGCCGCCCGGAGGTCAGCGCCAGACCGTGCGGCGCACCCCGTCGTGCGCGGCGCAGGCGTCGCGCCGCCCGCCGGTCAGGCTGACCGAGCCGTCGCCGCACTGCACGAGGTAGCCACGGCCGGCCCAGAACTCGGGCGTGCAGTCGAACCAGTCGCAGATCTCGACGGCCGGCCTGCGGACGCGGTCGCCGCCGCAGAAGTCGTACCCCATCGGGTTGGCGGGGGCGCCGCAGAGCCGCTCGCGGGTGGCTGTCGGCGAGGGCGAGGCGGTGCCGCGTCGCGGCTTCGACGCGGCCGGCGACGCCTTCGCCGGCGCGGCCGGGAGGGCGACGGGCGGGGCGGCGGAGGCGCCCGGCGCGGGGGTGGCGGCGACGGCGACCTCGGAGCCGGTCGGGTCGGAGGGGTCGGTGTCCAGCAGCGCGGCGGGCACCAGCAGGGCGATGCCGGCGGCGACGGCCACGGTGCGCCGGCCGCCGGGCACGAACGCGAACGGCCGAGCCTGGGCCGGGGTGGCGATCAGCGGCCGGAACGGCTTGAGCTGCGCGTGCTCGGCGATCGCCTCGCCGAGCTGGTCGAGCACCGCGCCGCGCTGCTCGATGGCGTCGGCGAAGGCCAGGGTCAGCTTGAACCGGAAGTCGGCGGCGACGTCGGCGGGAAGCATCAGCCCGGAGGTGCGCCGCCGGTCCAGCACCTGCATCAGGGTGACCGGCGCGTGCGGGTCGTGGGCCAGGCCGGTCATCTTCCCGTACGCCCAGTCGCGCCGGCCACGACCGCCGAGCAGCACCAGCCGGCGGTTGGTGATCACCGCCATGCCGGCGTCGGCGACCCGGATGCCGTCGGGCCTGCGGGGCCGCGGCGGCGCGGCCGTCGGAGCGACCGTGAGGTCGGGCGCGGGCAGCACGGTGGTGTGTCGGACCTCCACCAGCTGCGCGGCCGGCAGCACCCAGAACACCACCTCGTCGGGCGCCAGCTCCAGGGGCAGGCCGGCGCCAGCCGCGGCCGAGCCCTGGAACTCCTCGGCGAGGGTACGCAGGCGGCGCAGTTCGTCGTCGCGTCGTCGCCATGCCTTGTCGGCGCTGCGGAACTCCCGCCGCCGCCGTTCGTTCTGCCGGTGCACCCACCGGTACCGCCACGTGGAACCCGTCGAATCAGTCCTTGCCACGCCGACTCCTTCGCCGCGCAGGCCACCAACCGGGGTGTCACCGGGATCAACGGTGACAACGGCCGGGCGGGACACGTCGTGACGGGCAAAATGGCCGAACGACGGGCGAAATCGGGCGATAGGCGGATTTCGCCGAGTCGATTCACGTCCGTCGGGCGTGTCGACGGGTGCGGAACGCACCACCCCCGAGCCGCGCAGCCGTGAACGCGGTCGCGCCCGCCCGGTCGCGGTGACCGGACGGGCGCGACGGGCGGCGGGTCAGTGGCGGCGGCCCTCCCCCACCCGGTAGGCGCGCAGGTTCGGGTCGGCCTTGATCTGCGCCTCCGTGTACTTGATGGTGTCCCAGCCCTTGCCGGAGTAGAGCCGGGTCTGGTCGCCGTACCAGGGCGAGTTCGGGTTGGCCGACTGGGAGTAGGTGAGGATCTGCCGCCCCGAGGGGCCGTTGCCGCCCAGCTCGACGGCCATCACGAAGGACGAGCCGTGCACCACCTTCGGATAGCCGACGCCCGGCGCCAGCGGACTGACGATCATGTTGAACACGCCGGCCTCGGCGCGTCCGCCGTGGATCGGGATCCGCCGGTCGCCGCGCGGTTCGGTCTGGACGTCGCCCAGGCGCGCGTCGAGCGGGATGCCGGCGAGCTTGCGGACCGCGTCGGCGAGCGCGGTGAGCACGCGCGGGTCGGCGGTGTTCAGCCGGCTCGGGGTGCGCACCGGGTCGGCGGCGTCGAACGCGTCGGCGAACCGGATGCCGCCCGACAGGGCGAACTCGGTGAACAGGTGCGCGCCCCGGCTGTCCAGGTCGACGCGCAGGTCCCAGCCCTTCAGCGCCGCGCAGGCCCCGCGCAGGTCGACCGTGGTCCCGTCCGAGGCGGTCGCGCTGGGGTGCGCGGCGCAGAGCGCCACCAGGTCGTCGCGGAGCAGTTCGCCGCCGTACGCGCGGTTGCCGAAGACCGTCTGCCAGAGCCGGGACGTGGTGTAGCCCCGCCCGGGCAGCCCGTCGGTGCCGGCGAGCCGCCCCTGCACCTGCTCCACGCCGAGGCGGGTACGCAGGCTGCGCTCGGTGCGCTCGTTGCCGACGATCCGCGGGTAGCCCTCCAGCGGCGCCTCCGGGTTGGCCAGCCAGTGGCTGTCGTTGGAGTTGGTCACGTAGTCGGCGCGGAAGCGGATCGGCAGGTGCGCCGGGCCGAGGATGCCGGGCACCGCCGCGTCGGGGTCGCGGCCCAGCGCGCAGGCCGAACGGGAGCCGTCCAGGACGGCCTGGCCGCTGCTGGCGTAGAGCGGCTGGAACGGCGCGGGGATGCAGGCGGCGGCCAGTTCGTCGGTGACCCGGGGCACCACCGAGTGGTCGGCGTAGAGCGCCTCGCCGCGGGCGTCGGCGGCGATCACGTTCACCCAGGGCAGGAACTGGTGCCGGTCGAGGACCTGCTTCAGCTCGCGGACCGTCTTCGCCCGGCCCATCTCGAGCCAGCCGTCGAAGGCGCGGTTGTTGGTCGCGTTGGCGTCGGTGATCGCGTACGCCGCGGTGGTGGTCCAGTCGAAGGTGCCGGGGACGACGACCACCGGGCCGAAGTGGGTGTCGTGGAAGGTGCGGCTGACCGGGACGGTGCCGCCGCCCGGTTCGGGCACCCGGACGGTGACCGTGCGGGTGGTCATCTTCCGGGCCCGGCCGTCCACGTAGTACGAGGTGGGGTCGCCGGGGACCAGCGCGAGCCGGTGCCAGACGAAGCGGCGGGCGGTGGAGACGGTGTGGCTCCAGGCGAGGGTGCGGTTGTGCCCGATCTCGATGATCGGGTCGCCGACCAGCGCCGCGCCCTCCACGTCGTAGCGGCCGGGGACCTTCAGGTGCATCCGGTAGAAGCGTTCCGCCCCCTCCCACGGGAAGTGCGGGTTGGCCAGCACCATCCCGCCGCCGTGCGTGGTGGCCTGCGCGCCCAGCCCGTACGCGTTGCTGCCGACGCCGGCGGGCGCGCCGTCGCGGGCGGCGACGATCGCCGCGGCGCCCGGCGCGTCGAGGACGGCGGCCGGGCCGGTGGCCGTGGGCGGGGCGGCGGCGACGATCCCGTCGAGCACCGCCCGCGAACCGGCCCGGACCATGCTGGCCCAGCTCGTACGCCACATGTCCAGCTCGGTCAGCGGGCGCACCCACGGCTTGCCCCGGCAGGCCGGGTCGGTGAGGTTCGCCGCGCCGGTGTGGCGCAGGTAGTTGTTGTAGCCGGCGACGAAGCCGCGGATCTGGTCGCGGATCTCGTTCGACGGGGAGTGCACGCCGTCGCGGGGCCCGAGCAGCAGCCGCTCCGCCGTGCCGTCGTCGATCGCCTTGCGGAAGAACAGGTCGCTGCGCACGTTCGCGTCCGTGGGGCTCGTCGCCCCGAAGTAGCGGGACCGCTCGGCGTTGACCGTGACGACCTTCTCCGCGATGACGCAGATGTTGTCCTCGGCCTGGACGTGGCCGACGCCGAAGCCGAGGCTGGCGAAGGAACGGGCGGTGATGTGCGGGACGCCGTACGACGCCCGGCGGATCTCCGCCGAGTAGCCGCCGTCGCCGTGCCGCGCGGCGGCCGGCGGGACGCCGGCGACCGCGGTGGTGACGACCGTGGCGAGGGCGGTGACCAGTGCGCAGAGCGGCCGTGGCCTCATCGGGACTTCCTCCCGTCCGGTGGACGTGTGAGAAGTTCACACGACCGGCATTCTCGCCGGGCGCGGGCGTGCCGAGGAAGACCCGACCGGGAAACCGGGTTGTTCCCCCTACGGGCCGCCCGGACGCTGGGTAACGTCGGCGGCACCCAGGGCCAGCGAGGGGGTGGGACCGGTGGGCGACCCGCTCCGCCCGGTGGTGATCGGCGTCGACATCGGCACCACCAGCACCAAGGCGGTCGCGTACGACGTGGACGGTGCGCAACTCGCCCGCCACTCGGTCGGCTACCCGCTCGACGAACCCCATCCCGGCTACGCCGAGCAGGACGCGTGGCACATCCACGCGGCGGTGCTGGAGTCGGTGCGCGCGGTCGTGGCGGAGCTGGACCGGCCGGTCGCCGGGCTCTCCTTCGGCACGGCGATGCACAGCCTGATCGGCCTGGACCCTAACGGCCACCCGATCACCCCGTCGCTCACCTGGGCCGACTCGCGGGCCAGCCGGCAGGCCGAACGGCTGCGCGCGGTCCCGTCCGGGCTGGCGCTGCACCGCCGCACCGGCACCCCGGTCCATCCGATGGCGCCGCTGCCCAAGCTGCTCTGGTTCGCCGAGCAGGAGCCGGTGCTGTTCGGGCGGGCGGCGTACTGGGTGGGCATCAAGGACTGGGTGCTGCTGCGGCTGTGCGACGCGCTGGTGACCGACCACTCGGTCGCCTCCGCGACCGGGCTGATGGACCTGAGCCAGCTGTCCTGGGACGAGGAGGCGCTCGGTATCGCCGGGATCACTGCGGAGCAGTTGCCGGAGCTGGTGCCCACCACCACCGTGCTGCCCGGTCTCACCGCCGAGGCCGCCGCGGCGACCGGGCTGCCCCGGGCCACGAGGGTGGTCGTCGGCGCCGGGGACGGCCCGCTGGCCAACCTGGGGCTCGGCGCGGTCGCCCCGGGCGTGATGGCCTGCACGATCGGCACCAGCGGAGCGATGCGGGTGATGGTGGAGCGTCCCGGCGTCGACCCGCTCGGCGGGGTGTTCTGCTACGCGCTGACCGAGCACCGCTGGGTGGTGGGCGGGGCGATCAACAACGGCGGCATCGTGCTCGAATGGGTCGGCGACGCGCTCGCCCCGGAACTCGGCGAGCACGCCGAGGAGGAGCTGCTGGCGCTGGCCGCCGAGGCGCCGGTCGGTTCCGGCGGCCTGATCATGCTGCCGTACCTGCTCAGCGAGCGCGCCCCGCACTGGAGCGCGCTGCCGCGCGGCGCGTACGTGGGGCTGACCAACGGGCACCGCCGGGCCCACCTGGTGCGGGCCGCGCTGGAGGGCGTCTGCCAGCAGCTGGCGCTGGTGCTGGCCTCGGTGCGGGCCGCCGGCAACGAGGTCCGGGAGATCCGGGCCAGCGGCGGTTTCGCGCGCAGCCCGCTGTGGCGGCAGATGCTGGCCGACGTGCTCGGCGTGCCGGTGCGCTTCCCCGCCACGCGCGAGGGCTCCGGCTTCGGCGCGGCGCTGCTCGGCATGCAGGCGCTGGGGCTGATCCCCTCCATCGACGTCGCCGCCGACCTGGTGCGCATCGAGCAGACGGCACGCCCGGACCCGGCGGCCGCCGCCACCTACGCCGCCCTGCTGCCGCTCTTCGCCGGGCTCTACGACGCGCTGGTCCCCACGTTCACCGCGCTGCGCCGCCTCGCCCCGGGCCTGCCGCCGACGCCGGCGCCGGGGCCCCCGCCCCGGTAGGCCCCCGGGCCGACCGCCACCGGCGGCGAGGTGGTCCGCCGGCTCGCCCGCACCGTCCACCGCCGTCTGACCGCGCCGGACGGACGCCGTGCCGCCCGGCGGGCCCCGTCAGGGCGCCTCGACGCCGGAGATCAGGTACCGGTGCACCTCGGCGCCGCGGATCGCCACCGCCTGCTCCGCCGAGGGGCCGGAGCCCCGGAAGTCGAGCAGTTGCCCCTCGGACTCCCAGCGCTCGTAGACGTTGATCCGGCCCGGCTCGACCAGGTCCGCGCCGATCGCGAAGTCGACGCAGCCCGGCGTGGACCGCGCCTGCCGGACGACCTCCACGCAGTCGGCGAGGTAGGCGTCCCGCTGGTCCGGGTCGACGTAGAGACTGCCGGCGACGATGAGCACTGTGACCTCCGGGGACGGCCGCGCCTCAGGCGCGGGTGATCGCGTTGGCGTGGATGGCCTCGCCCAGGTACGCGGCCATTCCCGGCCTGATCTTCTCGAAGTACGCGGTGAACCGCTCGTCCGCCACGTACATGTCGGCCAGCCCGGTGTGGATCTCGTACGAGCACTCGTAGAACCAGCGGCTGATCAGCTGCCGGTGCTCCTCGGCCAGGTCCATCGCCGCCGGGCTGTCCGCCGGCGCGCCGGAGGACATCACCTCGGCGAACCGCCGGCCCCAGTCCTCGTTCTCCGCCCTGTTCCGCAGCCAGTCGTCCTTCGTGTAGCGGGACACGCGCCGGTTCGACTCCCGGTACGCCTCGCTGCCGCCCCAGCGCTGCTCGGCCTCATCGGCGTGCGCCTCCGGGTCGAAGTCGCCGAAGACCTCGAACCGCTCCTGCGGGGTGAGTGGGACGTTCAACTTGCTCGCCTCCATCGCGAACTCGATCGCCGCGACCATCTCCTGGAGCCGCCTGATCCGTACGGTCAGCAGCTCGTGCTGGCGGCGCAGGTGCGCCGCCGGGTCGCTCGCCGGGTCGTCGAGGATCGCGGCGATCTCCTCCAGCGGGAACCCCAGCTCCCGGTAGTAGCGGATGTGCTGCAACCGCTCCAGGTCGGCGTCGTCGTAGCGCCGGTAGCCGGTGCTGCTGCGGCCACCGGGCGTGAGCAGCCCGATCTCGTCGTAGTGGTGCAGCGTCCGCACGGTCACCCCGGCCGCCTTCGCCACCTGTCCCACCGTGTAGGCCATGGTTTCCCTCCCTTCCGCCAACGAGGCTCCCGCCTGCCGTCACGTGAGGGTCAAGCCCGATCCACGTCGGCGTCGCGGGCCTCGTCGCCGGCGTGGGTCGGCGGTCCGCCGTGCGTCCAGGGCGTCTCCTCCGGGGCCGGAAACGCGCCGACCGGCATGAACGCGTCCGACAGGGTGGTGTAGCAGAGCCGCTCCCCCACCTCGGGCACGCTGCCCGGCGGCGCGGTCAGCCCCCGGCCCATCCCGCCGGAGAGCTCCAGCACCACCTCGGTCTTGCCGTCCGCCGCCGGGGTGACGAAGACCACCCGGGCCTTCTGCGCCGGCCGGGCCAGCGAGTACAGCGTCGCGCCGGGCGGCATCGGCACCGGCTCGGTGGTGACCAGCTGGATCCGGGGGCGCAGCACCGGCCGCTTGCCGCTGTCGTCCACCCGCTTCGGGTCGGCCAGGGTCACCTCGCCGACGAACGCCTCCCCGGTCAGCCGGTGCTCCGCCATCACCAGCGGATCGTCGTAGGCGCGCTGCACCGCGTAGGAGGTCAGGGCCCGTTCCAGCCGGTGCAGCCGCTGGGCGGCGGCCACCGCCCCGTCCCGGCGGGGCTGCGGCGCGCCGCCGGAGTCGACGTGCTCGGCGTAGCCGGTGAAGGAGTCCTTGTCGCCGTCCCACCGGCCGGCCACCCGGGCGCCCGGGGGCAGGCCGCGCAGCAGCCCCACGCCGCGCCACATCAGCTCCCAGGTGGGCGCGAGCTGGTCGCGCAGCAGCCGTGCCAGCTCCGCGTACGCCCTGGCGCGCGCGGCCGGATCGTCCTCGGCGGCGGCGTACGCGGCGATGGCCGGGGCGAACCGCTGGTTGTCGAAGTCGGGGTCGGTGGCCGGGCCGGCGGGCGGGCAGGTCGCCGGGTCCTCGGCCCGGGCCGCCGCCTCGGCGCCGGTGAGCCCGACGGGCGGGTCGATCCAGCCGAGCAGCGCCGGCAGGTGCAGGTCCTCCACCACGCTCTGCCCGGTGGCCCAGTGCAGCGTCAGCGCGTCGGTCATCGCCAGCAGCGCCGACGAGCCCGGGTGCTCGGCCCGCTCGGCGAAGAAGGTCAGCCAGCGCCCGAGCACCGGCACCGACGGGTGCACCGGATACTCCCCGTCGGGGCGGCGGAAGCGGGTGGAGCGGCCGAACAGCCGCAGGAAGGTGACCCCGGCCGGGTTCGGCACCAGCAGCTGCGGGGCGTCGACGTACCGGTACCGCACGTCCCGGCCCCGGTCGACCGGCACCGCCTCGGAGACGCCCCGGAACCCGTCCAGGTAGGGCAGCACGATCCCGGCCAGCTCGGCGGCGAACGCGAACCGCTGCTCGCGGTTGCGGGGCTGCGGCACGATAAGCAGCCGCGCCGCGTCCGGCGCGTCGCCGACCAGCGCCGCCAGCGGCGCGTTCGCCTCGCCGGCCATCGCCAGCGGCACCAGCACCAGCGGTCGCTCGGCCAGGTGCAGGTGCCGGACGGTCGCCACCGGCTGGGCCACCCCGGCGGCGAGCGCCTGGGCCCTGGCGAACGCGCGGAGCGTGCTCACGCGGACCCACCCCACCCGGCGGGCGCGGCGCCCGGAGTGGTCGGTCCGGGGCGGGGGGCGCGGGGCGTACTCATGCGGGAGTCCCGGCGAGGGCGTCGGCGCGCAGCCGGGCGGCGGCCCGCAGCAGCGCGGCGGCCTCCTCCTGCCCGGGCTCCGGCGTGCGCTCGCCGGCGGCCAGCGCCAGCACCTCGTCGACCTCCGCGACCCCGCCGAGCGCCTCCCGGACCGGCCGGCCCAGCGCCCCGGTGTGGCCGCGCGCCTCGTGGCGGCAGAAGTACGCCAGCTCGCAGGCCGCCAGGCAGTCGGGCGCGTAGCGGGCCTCCACGGTCGACAGCGCGGCGAGCAGGGCCGCCGGCTCGGCCGTCAGGTCGGCGGTGAAGTCCCCGGGCACGTCGGCCAGCAGCGCGTCGACCCGGGCCATCCGGTCGAGCTGGCGGCGCAGCACCAGCAGTTGCTTGCGCACGTCGACCAGGCTGGCCACCGGCTGGTTGGCGAAGTCGCGCGGGCAGACCAGCACCGCGTCGTGCGACACCAGCTCCGGGTCGTGGCCGGCGGCGCCGAGCAGCTCGCGCAGGGCCAGCACGTAGACGGCGGACTGGATCGCGGCGGCGGACACCTTGGCCGGGTCTGCCTGGCCGTCGACCACCGGGAACGACTTGATCTCGACGACGTGGAACCGGCCGGCGAGCCGGGCGGCGACCAGGTCCGGCTCCAGGTGCACCCGGCGGCCGGCGACGTCCAGACCGAGCAGCGGGTGGTCGAACAGCGCGGCGGTGTCGTCCGTCCCACCGGGGGCGGCGCCGGTCAGCAGCGTGGCGGAGCGTCGGTGCCGGGCGGCCGTGTCGTCCTCGGCGCCGTCGCCGAGGTCCGTCCAGCTCGCCGCCGCCGGCACGGGTACGCCCAACCGCTCGGCGACCAGCCGCAGCAGCTCGGCCCCGCCGTCGGCCTTGACCTGCGCCTCGAACGCGTTGCCGCGGCTGATGGCGAACCGGGACTGCCCGAACCGGGCGGGAAACCCGATCCGCTCGGCCAGCTTCGGCTTGTCGACCCCCGCGCCGTCCAGCACCGCCCGTCGGGTGCAGCCCGGGTTGCCGGTCAGGGCGGCGATGGTGCGCGCGTTGTGCCGCCTCGGTGGCACGCCGCCGCGGATCGCGGCCAGTCGTTCCTCGGTGCTCGTCACGATCCGCCACGATAGGCGGTCCCCGCCGCCCGCGCCGGGCGCCGCCCCGGCCGGTGGGGCCCGGCGCAGCCGTCAGCCGGGGCCGAACGGGGCGGAGCCGGCTCAGAGCATGGTGGTGAACGGCCCCAGGAAACCGCAGCAGAGCAGCCCGAAGACGCCGAGCGTGAGCAGCGCGATGCTGTAGTTCGACCAGAGCCCGAACTTCGTCACGTCGGTGCCGTACCCGTCGTAGGCGCGGTTGCGCCAGCCACCGAAGCGGAACGACAGGTGGTACGCCACGCCGGGCTGGGCGACCAGCGCGGTGGTGATCAGCGGCATGCCCAGGAAGTCGGTGTACCGGACGTCGTGCGGCCCGGCAGGGATCACCACGTACCAGGTGCCCTCACCGGGGATCGGCACCGACTGGCCGTCGACCTTGAACTTGCTCGTGGTCGGTGCGGGCACGATGTAGGGGCCACGGTTCACCGAGACGACGAGCACCGCGCAGCCCGGCGGGGGCGCGACCGGGTGGGGGTACACCATCGGCGTCATGGGGCCGGGCATGGGCGGGTACGACGCATGAGGGGGGTACGACACCGCCACATCCTGGCACGGCCCGACCAGTCCGCCGAGGCTCGGCGGATCACGATACGGTCAGCGCCCGGCGGAGCGGTTCCAGGGCGAACGGGGCAAAGCGGTGCCGGCCAGCGGCCGGCGGTCGCGGCGACGGCGGCGACGTCCGGGGGTGCACGGCGGCCGGGAGACGGTGTGCACGGGCGCCGGGGCGGGCACGGCGGGTTGCCGGCCGATCAGCCAGCAGAGGAAGCGGGCCATCGGTGGGACTCAGCCGACCGGGAGGCGCTCGGCCTCGGACCGGGAGATCTCGTACTGGGCGCCGCAGAAGGTGCACTGCTGCACGTAGCGGGTGCGGATCGGGATGATCGGCACGAAGAAGAGGCTGAACTTCGTCGACCGGCGCGTGATCACCTGCGCCGCGTGGTTACGGCAGTTGCGGCAGACCTGCTGCACCACGCCGGACTGGCTGACCTTGGTGCGGAGCCCGAAGATGAAGAACATCGCCCGTCAGTACCCACCCGGAGCCCGACTATCACCTGGAATTCCGACCGGTTCCGGGCGCGGCCCACGGCGGGACCGCGCCCGGTACGCGTACGTCAGCTCGTCGCCCTCGCGGACTCGGGCTCCAGGCCCGGCACCTCGGCGGGGAGCCAGATCGGCTGCCAGCTCTCCATCTCGTGGAAGCGGCGCAGCTCGAACAGCCCCGAGACCGACCCGGCCCAGGCCCCGTACGGGGGGTTCTGCTCGTCGAAGCCGGACTGCACGAAGGTCAGCTTCGTCCTCCCCTGCGACTCGGCCAGCTCCCAAGTGGTGACGCCCGTCGGCCCCCAGTCC
The DNA here is from genome assembly GCF_040640035.1 of Micromonospora sp. NPDC023633. NCBI lineage: Bacteria > Bacillati > Actinomycetota > Actinomycetes > Micromonosporales > Micromonosporaceae > Micromonospora > Micromonospora sp. NPDC023633. The sequence goes on from NZ_JBFABB010000004.1 coordinate 49,395, forward strand.
ACCGACAGCTTCCGGCCCGGCTCCAAGTCGACGACCTTGGCCGCGTAGCCGGACTCGAAGCCGCCCATGGCGTAGCGGCCACCGACCCAGGGCTCGATGCCGATGGGGTAGCCGAACCAGGCGCTGGCCTGCTCGGAGTCGGTCAGCGACTCGAACACCTTCGCCGTCGGCGCGTCGATCAGCAGCTCGCCGCGCAGCTCGGCGGAGGTGAAGTCGACCTTCGGCAGCAGCGGTTGCCCTTCCAGGTGGGCGGCCAGGTTGGCCAGCGACAGGCTCCAGAACGTCTGGAGCACGCCCCGGATGGTGCTGCCGCTCATCGCCTCGGCGAAGTCGAAGTGGCTCTGGCTCAGCGTCAGCACCGTGGTGTCGGGACCCTCGGCGCGCAGGGCGAACTCGGTGGTGGTCTCCACCCCGTCGAGCAGCCAGGCGAAGCGCAGCGTGTCGTCGTCGGCGTGCAGCAGCCGCTGGTGCGGCGCGTCACCCTCGGGCGTGTGCCGGCCCCAGAACTCGTACCGTCTCGGCAGCTCGACCTCGGCGTGCTCGGCCAGCCAGACGCGCAGCTCGGCCGGGTCGGTCAGGGCGCGGCGGACGGCCCCGGCCGGCGCGGCGAGCCGGACGGGCAGCCTCATCGGTTCAGTCACGTTCTTTCCCCTTCGGATAGCAGGCCACGGCGAGCTTGAAGGCGTCGCCCTCGGCGCCGCCGTAGCGCGTGAACAGGTCCTGCAGAGCGGTCTGCAGGTCGTGCAGGAACTGCGGGCGAAGCTCCGCCGGCACCCGGATCTCGCCGGCGACCCCGATCGAGGGGAGCTCGGGGGCGGCGCGGTCCAGCGCGGCGACGTCCGCCTGGACCTCCTCCATCAGGTCCAGCAGGTGGCCGAGGCTCAGCTCGTCGCGGGCCCGACGCAGGCCGATCCGGCCGACCAGCCGAGGGGACAGCCAGTAGGACCGGGCCGCGGCCTGGTAGATGCCCTCGGTGATGCCCCGGACCTTGCGCTCGCTGACCAGCTCGACCAGGCCGGCGGCGACGAGCTGCTTGACGTGGTAGTAGACGCGCTGCGGCGTCTGCTCCAGCCGGGTGGCGACCTCGGTGCAGGTGCGCGGCTCGGCCAGTTGCCGCAGCACCTCCACGCGCTGCGGCTTGAGCAGGACCTCGGCCTGCTCGATCTGTTCCAGGTACAGGACGTCTCTCATGGCAAAATCAGTTTGTACGTACAAAACTTCTTTGTCAATGGGTTCGACGACAGCCGCGCCGAGGGTCGGCGCGGCTGTCGGACGCGGATCAGGCCAGCCAGTCGGGGCGCAGCGGGTAGCCGCTCGCCCCCTCCGGGCCGTTGCGGGTGGCCAGCACCTGGTGCAGCTGGATGCCGTTGCGTTCGAACGCCAGCCGGGACCCGGCCATGTAGAGGCCCCAGACCCGGGCCGTGCCCGGCCCCACCTCGGAGACGCAGAAGTCCCAGTGCGCCACGAGGTTGCGGCACCAGCCGGCCAGGGTCAGCGCGTAGTGCAGCCGCAGGTTCTCCTCGTGCTGCACCTCCAGCCCGACGTCGTGGATCTCGCTGACCACGCGCCCCGGGCCTGCCAGCTCCCCGTCGGGGAAGACGTACCGGTCGATGAACGCGCCCGAGCGGTGCGGCGCGTGGTTGTCGGCCCGGGTGATGCAGTGGTTGAGCAGCCGGCCGTCCGGCCGCAGCCGGTCGGACAGGGCGCCGAAGTAGGCCGGGTAGTTGCGCACTCCGATGTGCTCGGTCAGGCCGATCGAGGAGATCGCGTCGAACTGCTCGCGCGGCGCGTCGCGGTAGTCGAGGTGGCGCACCTCGGCCAGGCCGGTCAGCCCCTCCCGCTCGATCGCCGCCCGCGCCCACTCGGCCTGCGCCCGGGACAGGGTCACCCCGAGCGCCTTCACGCCGTACTCGCGGGCCGCGTGCCGGACCATGCCGCCCCACCCACAGCCCACGTCGAGCAGCCGCATGCCCGCCTTGAGCGCCAGCTTCTGCGCCACCAGGTCGTACTTGGCCGCCTGGGCCTGCTCCAGCGTGTCGTCGGGCGAGCGGAAGACCGCGCAGGTGTACGTCATCGACGGGCCGAGCACCTTCTCGTAGAAGGCGTTCGAGACGTCGTAGTGGTGGGAGATCGCGGTGCTGTCGCGGGCCCGGGAGTGCCGCAGCCCGTTCATCAGGCGCTTCCAGCGCGGCTGCGCCTCCTGCGGCGGGGGCGGCGGCGGCACCAGCCGCTCCCAGCCCAGCCCGCGCACGAGGGCCAGCCCCTCGGCCAGCGACGGCGTACGCAGCCGCAGCTCGTCCTTGAGCACCCGCAACGCCTCGTACGGGTCGCCCGGGTGCACCCCCTGCAACGCCAGGTCGCCGCCGACGTACGCCCGGGCCATACCCAGGTCGCCCGGGGCGGTGAGCAGGTAGGTCAGGCCCCGCTCGGAACGGATCGACAGGGTGATCCCGGTGTCGGCCGGGCCCACCGCGCTGCCGTCGTATCCGGTGACCCGCACCGGGAGGGCCCCGGTGGTCAACGCGCGGACGACGTCCGCCACGGTCGGACCCGGGCGCCGGCTCCCCGCCGGCGGACTGGCGGGAGCGCTCGCCGCCCCCTGGTCTCGATCGGTCAGGCTCATGCTCGTGCTACCGCCTTCTCGTACAGTCCGGTGAGCCGGTGGTCCGGGTCGTAACGGTCCTTCACCGCGCGCCACGTCGCGCCGCCGTAGAGCCGGTCGAAGGATGCCCGGTCGTAGTACGCGTCGGAGTAGAGCGACTTGTGGCCACCCGACTCCGACACCGTGCGCTCGATCGCGCGGTTGACATCGCCGTCGGCGGCCCCGGCCGCGATCGGCACGCTTCCCCAGAAGCCGACGTTCACGTAGTTCTGTCCAGCTCGGAGCGGATAGAGCGGCCAGGCCCGGGCCGACCCCGGACCGGACGGCTCGCGCAGCCGCAACGGACACAGCCAGACCGGGGTCATCCCGACGGTGCGGGCGAACCAGCGCAGGAACTCCGCCGTCCGCTCCAGCGGGATCTCCACGTCCTGCACCACCCGCTCGCGCGCCGGCTGGCCGCGCAGGCGGTCGATCCGGGCGGCCACGCCGTGCCGGTGCTCCAACCGAACCAGCCGGTGGTAGACGTCGCTGCGCCGCCACCGCGCCGGCCAGACCCGCCGCAGGACCGGATGCTGCACCCCGAACGCCGCCGAGCACCAGAACCAGTCGGTGTCCCAGCGCCAGAGATAGTCGTACGTGGTCAGTGCGTCGCGCGTGTGCCGGCGCAGCGACCGGTAGTAGATCTCCTGGCCGGTGTAGTCGCTGACCCGCGGGGCGTCGTCGGTGAAGGTGCCGAGCACCAGGTACGCCTCGCCGGGGCTGAACATCACCCCGTCCATCGCGTCCACCGCCTCGCCGGCCCAGGACCGGGTCGCGGTGACCTCGGCGAGCGCGTCGGCGAGGGCCTCCAGCCGGGTGAACCGGACGTTGCGCAGGGCCACGACGCGGCGTACCGGCTGGAGCTCGATGCGCAGCCGGGTGGCGTAGCCGAGGCTGCCCAGCGAGTTCGGGAACGCCGCGAAGAGGTCGGCGTGCTCGCCCTCCGGGCGGGCGGTGACGATCTCGCCGGCCCCGGTGAGCACGTCCATCTCGGTCACCGACTCGTGCGGCAGGCCGTTGCGGAACGAGGTCGACTCGATGCCGAGCCCGGTCACCGCCCCGCCGAGGGTGATGGTGCGCAGCTGCGGCACCACCAGCGGCATGAGCCCGTGCGGCAGGGTCGCGTCGACCAGGTCCTCGTAGGTGCACATGCCCTGCACGTCGGCCGTGCGGGCGACCGGGTCGACGGCGAGCACGCCGGTCAGCCCGCTGACGTCCAGGCCCGGCGCGCGCGGGGCGGACCGGGGACGGAACAGGTTGGAGGTGCGCTTGGCGAGCCGCACCGGCTCGCCCGCGGGCACCGCCGCGTACGACCGTCGCAACTGGGCCACCGCGCCGTCGTGGTCGACCGGATGATGATCCACACGGACCGCACACATGCGATCACTGTACGCGCCGGGCGCCCGTGGCGTGGGACCTCCACGCCCGCGTTCGCGACGTGGTCGGGTGACTGGCCGTCGCCGGCCCGGCGACATAGCGTGGAACCATGCCGAAAGCCGTCTGGAACGCCCTGGTCGTGGCCGAGAGCGACGACACCGTGCTGGTCGAGGGAAACCACTACTTCCCGCGCGCCGCCCTGCGCGACGACCTGATCCGCGAGTCCGACACGCACACGGTCTGCCCGTGGAAGGGCACCGCGTCCTACTACACCCTGGAACACGACGGCCGGACCAGCGCCGACGCGGTCTGGTACTACCCGGAGCCGAAACCGGAGGCGGAGATGGTCCGCGACCGGGTCGCCTTCTGGAAGGACGTCCAGGTCGTCGACTGACGCACCCGCGCCGCGCCTCAGCCGGCACGCAGCATGCGCAGCTGGGCGAGGTGCTTCGGCAGGTGGACGCGGGCGTGCAGGTCGAGGGTGCGACCCCAGGGCAGCGGCTCGTCGACGACGAGGTCGAAGCCCTCACGCAGGTGGGTCTCGACCGGGGTCTGCGCCGCCGGGCCGAGCCGCTCGGTCAGCGCGCAGAGCTTCTGGCTGGTGGCCCGCAGCAGGGTGGCCAGCCCGGCCAGCCCGCCGCACTCGACGACCAGCGCGTCCACCTGCGGGCGGTGGATGGTCTCCAGGTCGTAGTACGCGAACGGCGAGCCGGCGATGACCGCCTCGGTCGCCTCGGTCATCAGCTCGTCGTTGGCGGCGAGGTGGGCGACGATCTGCTCGGCGCTGAGCTGCCCGGCCGGCGGCGGCCCGAACCCGCCCGCGTCGACCTCCGCGAGCACCTCCGCGTACGCCCCCCGCAAAGCCCCGCTGTCCATGTCCCCAGTCAATCCCGGCCCGCGCCGTCCGACCCGGCGTTCCCGCGGACGGTTCACCCGGAAGGGGCCGGCCGAAAACGCATGCCGGGACGCCGCCGGCCGGAGGCTGACCGGACGCTGTCGAGCTGCCCCGTCGATAGGACCAGGAGCGGCGGGCCGGAAGAACTCGGCAGGCGACGCGCGGCGCTCCTCCTTCGACTCCCGGGTCTCGCCGGACCGATCCAGCCGCTGCATCTGGTCGTCAGGCCGGGACCGGGCCTTCAGGGGTAGCTTCGGACGAGGTCCCAGGTTGGTACGGCCTCCCGTCCCGGACGAAGCCTGTGGCCGGCACAGCCTCCCGTCCCGGACGAAGCCTCTGGCCGGCACAGCCTCCCGTCCCGGACGAGGCCTCTGGCCGGCATAGCCCCCCGAGGCGCCCGGCACCGGCACGACCTCCGGCCCCGAACGAGGCCGCGGCATCGGCATGGGCCGGGCCGTGGTCTCACCAACGGGGCAGCTCGACAGCGTCCAGGCGGCGCCCCAAGGCAAGGCGCACCTCAAGGCCGGGCGCACTTCAAGGCTGGGCGCACTTCAAGGCTGGGCGCACCCAAGGCCCGGCACGCCCCGAAGCCCGACAGCACCCGAAGCCCGACAGCACCCGAAGCCCGAGGGCAACCAGAGCCCGGCACCGCGCCCGGGTCGGCCTTCCCTGCCGGGCCGGGGCCACGGGGTGCTGAGCCGCTCGGTCCGTCGAATCCGCCAGGTCAGCGGCGCGGCTGCCGGGTGCGCAGGTAGTCGGAGACCACGTACTCGCCGAGGTCCTCCAGGTCGGGGGTGAACATCCGGCCCTTCGAGCGGCGGGCCACGGCGTCGACGAAGCGGCGCAGGCCGGGATCGTCGCCGAGCATGAACAGGTTGAGCGTGGCGCCGTGGCGGGTGAGCCGGTCCACCTCGCGTACGGTCGCCTCGATCGTCTCGGGCAGCGGCGGCCAGTGGAACAGCGCCTCCCCGTCGTCCGGGTCCAGGTGGGCGGTCGGCTCCCCGTCGGTGACCACCAGCACCACCGGCTCGGCGTCCGGGTGCCGTCGCAGGTGCCGGGCGGCCAGCCGCAGCGCGTGCTGGAGATTCGTGCCCTGCCGCATGTCGGGCTCGACGGCGGCCAGCTCCTGCTGGGTCAGCGGCAGCGCCTCCAGGCCGAAGCCGACGATCTGCAACGCGTCCTGCGGGAACCGGGTGGCCATCAGGTGCGCCAGCGCCAGCGCCGTCTGCTTCATCGGGCCCCACCGGCCCTGGGAGATCATCGAGTAGGAGAGGTCGACGCAGAGCACCACGGCCGCCGAGGCCCGCCGCTCGGTCTCCACCACCTCGAAGTCCTCGACGGCCAACCGCACCGGCACGCCGGAGCCGGCGCGGCGGACCGCCCGGGTCAGCGTCCGCACCACGTCGAGGGGCTGCTCGTCGCCGTACTCCCACGGCCGGGAACCGCCGCTGACCTCGCCGGCGGCGCCCGCCGAGCGCAGGTCGTGCTGGCCACGCGGCCCGGCGGTCAGGTCCGCGAAGACCCGCCGCAGCGCGGTGCCGCCGAGGCGGCGCAGCGCTTTCGGGCTCAGGGTCAGCCCCTCGGCGTCCCGGCTCACCCACCCCTGCCGGCGCAGCTCCCGCTCCAGCTCCCGCAGCCGGCGTACGTCGTCGGCGGCGTCCCGGCCCAGCGTCCGGGCAACCGCGTCGACGTCGACGTCGTCCAGGGTGGCCCCCGGATGCTCCTGGTCGAGCTGGTCCAGCAGCTCGTCCAGCTCGGCGATCTCGCCGAGCGCGCCGGCCGCCTCGCCGTAGCCGAGGGGCCGCTCGCCCCGCACCCGCTCGCCCGGGCCCCGGTGCAGGTCGGGGCGGAGCGCGCGGAGGTTGGCGTCCAGCGCGGACAGCTCCCCGGCGAGCCGGTCGCCCAGCGACTGCCGCATCAGGCCGGCCAGCTCCTCGCGCTGCCGGTCGGACAGCGAGCGCATCAGCCGCTCACCGGCGGCCGACCGCCGGGCCAGCACGTCGACCAGTTCGTCCACGTCGGCCGGCTGCTCGGGGAAGAACTCGCCGTGCCGGCGCATGAACTCGGCGAAGGCGTCGGTGGTGTCCTCCGACCGGGCGTGCCGGGCGAGCAGGTCGTTCAGGTCGCGCATCATCTCGGCGAGCCGCTGCTGCGCGCCCGGGTCCGCCGAGGCGCGCACCGCGTCCCGCAGCCCGGCGAAGCGCTGGCCGAGCACGTCGTCGCGCAGCCCGTCGAGGATCCGCTGGTACGTCCGGCGGGCCTCGTCACTGCTCCACCGGTATCCGGTCAGCTCCTCCACGGCGCGGGCCGTCGAGCGGGGCAGGTTGTCCAGCACCGCCTCGGCGAAGCGCGCGTCGTCGTCCTCGCGCCCGCGCAGCTCGTCCCGCTCGGCGGCGAGCGCCTGGTCGAGCAGGGCCCGGGCCCGGGTGACCGCCCCGTCCAGGTCGCCCCGGCGCAACGCCTCCCGGCGCAGCCGCCTGGCCCGGGCGGCGAGGTCGTCGAGGCCGCCGCGCCCCTGCGGCCCCTGACGCAGCAGGTCCCGCAGCGCCTCCCGGAGGCTGCCGCCGGCCAGCACCTCGGCGCCGACGGCGTCCACCGCCCCCCGCACGTCGTACGGGGGCGCGAGCGGGTCGGGGCCGCCCCGCCACTGCCCGTACCGGAACCGGTCGCCGGCCATGCTCAGGCCCGGCCGCCGTAGCGGGTCCGGCCGGAGTCGGTGACGTCCTTGCCGAGCCGGCGGGTCAGGTGCAGCCCCTCCAGGACGAACTCCACGCCGGCCGCGGCCTGCTCCGGGGTGGGCGCGTCGCCCAGCCCCAGCCGGTCGAGCGCCTTGGCCAGCCCGGGGACGGTGCCCACCTGGCGCAGCAGCTCGGCGGAGCCGACCAGCTCCCCGGTCTCGATCACCGCGTCCTCGTCGACCAGCGCGGTGAAGCCGGAGAGGTCCAGCCCGGCCAGCCGGGACCGGAACGTCTCGGCGGTCGCGGTCCGCAGCAGATGGCCGAGGATCTCCACCTCCCGCCCCTCCTCGCCGCTCTCGAACTCGACCTTGCCGCGCAGGGTCGACGTCACCGGCACCGCGTCGCCGACCCGGGCGACCGGCGCCTCGGGGCGCACCCCGTCGGCCGGCTCCGTGCCGGCGGCGAGCAGGCCGGCGCGGCGCAGCGCGGCGGCGGCGACCGTCTCGGCGGCGGCGATGGCGAACCGGGCGGAGACCCCGGAGCGCGGGTCCACCGACGGCGACTCGCGCACCGCGCGGGCGAACCGCGCGAGCACCTCCAGCACGTGCTCGGGCACCTCGGCGACCAGGTCGACCTCCTGCCGGATCAGCTCCAGCTCCAGGTCGAGGTCGACCGGGTAGTGGGTGCGGACCTCTGCGCCGAAGCGGTCCTTAAGCGGGGTGATGATCCGGCCCCGGTTGGTGTAGTCCTCCGGGTTGGCGCTGGCCACCAGGAACAGGTCCAGCGGCAGCCGCAGCTGGTAGCCGCGGACCTGGATGTCCCGTTCCTCCAGCACGTTGAGCAGCGCCACCTGGATCCGCTCCGCCAGGTCGGGCAGCTCGTTGACGGCGAAGATGCCCCGGTTGGTGCGCGGGACGAGGCCGAAGTGGATGGTCTCCGGGTCGCCGAGGGTGCGCCCCTGGGCGATCCGGATCGGGTCGACGTCGCCGATCAGGTCGCCGACGCTGGTGTCCGGGGTGGCCAGCTTCTCGCCGTAGCGCATCGAGCGGTGCAGCCACGCCACCGGCAGGTCGTCGCCGGCCTCGGCGACCAGCGCCCGCGAGCCCGGGGTGAGCGGGTGCAGCGGGTGCTCGTTGAGCACCGAGCCGGCGATCACCGGCGTCCACTCGTCGAGCAGGCCGACGAGCGAGCGGATGAGTCGGGTCTTGCCCTGGCCCCGCTCACCGAGCAGCACCATGTCGTGCCCGGCGAGCAGGGCCCGCTCGACCTCGGGCAGCACCGTGTCGTCGTAGCCGACGATGCCGGGGAAGCGGTCGGCGCCGGACCGCATCCGGGCCAGGAGGTTGTCGCGGAGTTCCTGCTTGACCGTGCGGTACGCGTGGCCGGCCGCCCGCAGCTCGCCGAGCGTGCGGGGCAGGTCGGCCGGTGGGGCCGGGGTAACCGGGGAAGGCGCAGTCACCCGACCCACGCTAGCTCACGAAAGCGGGGACGCCCGGGCCGTCGACCGGGCGCCCCCGCCGGCGGGACGCTCAGCCCCCGCCCGCAGCGCCGGCAGGCGCCCCGGCGGCGCAGGTGGTACGCGTACGTGGCGGCGCCGAGCGCGACGCCCCAGAACGGCCAGAGCAGCATCGGGGCGGTGGCCGCGCCGAGCCCGGAGAAGTCCCAGAAGTCGGGGGTGGCGAGCAGGCCGAGGGTCGCCGCGGTGACCGCCACCGCGACCAGCGTCGCCGGGACGACGGCCAGCCCGACCGGCACCGGCCGCCCGGCCAGGCCGACCATCCAGCGCGGGAACCGCTCCCCCCACCGCTGCACCAGCCCGAGGGTGAGGACCGCGCCCACCAGGGCGAAGCCGCCCAGCCCGGCCCCGGCCCAGACCAGCCCGGACTCGCGCATCCCGTCGAGGAACGACCGGTCGATGCCGAGCGGGACGCCGGCCGCCCAGGCGAGCCGGGTGACCGCGTACAGGGCGGGGATGGTGGCCGCGGTCCAGGCCGCCACGCGCCCCCAGCGGGCGGCCAAGGCGGGCGAGGTCCAGCCGTGGTCGGCGCCGTCGCGCCCGCACGCCGGGCAGGCGCCGGCGGTGCGCCGCCGCCAGCGCAGCGCCGCCCCGGCCAGCAGCACCCCGCCGACCATGGCCGCGAACCGGGCGAACAGCGCCCAGGTGAACACGTCGGCGTAGTCCACCGGCGGCCAGCCGAACGGCGCGCCGACGATCAGGATCGGGGCGTAGCCGAGGATGGTCAGCACCCCCACGTCCGGCACGACGACGGCGAGCAGGAAGGCGACCGTCCAGGCGTACGCCAGCAGCAGGGTGCGCAGCGGCCGGGCCGGGCGGGGGGCCGGGCCGGTCATGGCGAGCGCGGCCACCGCGGCGCCGAGCAGCAGCACGGCGAACAGGGGTGGCCCGACGTCGGTCGGGACCAGCCGGAGCAGGTTGGCGTCGCCGCCGCGCGGATCGTTCGCCCCGAACGGGTAGCCAGCGCCGGTGACGGCGGAGACCAGGGCGAGCAGGCCCCAGAGGCCGAGCCAGCCGGCGGCCAGCGGGGCGAGCCGGTCGGGGGCCGGGCCGTGGGTGGGAGCATCGGTCGTCGTCATGCTTCCCAGCCTCGGCCGACGGGCCGCGCCCGCCCTCCCGTGCGGCGGTGAACCGGCTCCCCCGCGGGAGGGAACGTTCAGCCCGACGGGGTGACGAACCCCGACTCGTACGCCGCGATCACCGCCTGGGTGCGGTCGCGGACGCCGAGCTTGGCCAGCACGTTGCCGACGTGGGTCTTCACGGTCTCCACCCCGACCACCAGGTGCGCCGCGATCTCCGGGTTGGACAGCCCGGTGGTCATCAGCCGGAGCACCTCGGCCTCCCGGTCGGTGAGCCGGGCGGCGGCCAGCCGGTCGGCGCCCCGCCCCCCGTACGCCCCGGCGAGGCGGCGGATGGCGGCCGGGAAGAGCAGCGACTCGCCCCGCGCGACCACCCGGACCGCCTCCACCACCTCGGCGGGCCGGGCCCGCTTGAGCAGGAACCCGCTGGCCCCGGCGCGGAGCGCGTCGTAGACGTACTCGTCGTTCTCGAACGTGGTGACCACCAGCACCCGGGGCGGGTCGGCGGAGGTGGCGAGCAGCCGCCGGGTGGCCTGGATGCCGTCGATGCCGGGCATCCGCACGTCCATCAGCACCACCCGGGGGCGCAGCCGGGCGACCAGCGGCGGCACCTCCGCGCCGTCGGTGGCCTCGCCGAGCACCCGCAGGTCGGGCTGGGCGTCGAGGATCGCCCGCAGCCCGATCCGGATCAGCTCGTCGTCGTCGACGATCAGCACGCCCGTGGTCGTCGTCGCGGTTCCGGTCGTCATCGGGTCCCCTCGAACGGCAGTCGCACCCGGATCCGCCAGCGGTCGCCGTCCGGCCCGACGGTGAGCCGGCCGCCGAGCAGCAGCACCCGCTCCCGCATCCCGTCCAGGCCCCGGCCGCCCCGCCCCGGGTCGGCGCGGCGTCGCCGGCCCACCGCGTTGTCCAGCTCCAGCTCCAGCGCGTCGGCCCGCACGTCGAGGCGCAGCGCGACCGGTCCCCGACCGTACCGGGCCGCGTTGGTCAGCCCCTCCTGGACGATCCGGTAGCCCTCCCGGGAGACCGCCGCCGGCAGGTCGGCCGGGTCGCCGGTGCGCCGGGCGTCGACCGGCAGGCCGGCCGCGCGGGTGTCGGCCACGAGCCGGTCCAGGTCGGCGAGCGTACGCTGCGGCGCCGGCGCGGCCCGCCGGCCGTCGGGCTCGCGGAGCAGCCCCAGCACGTGGTCCAGGTCGTCCATGGCCCTCCGCCCGGCCTCCTCGATCGCGCCCAGCGCGCGCCGGACGAACTCCGGGTCCCGGTCGAGCAGCTCGCGGGCGGCCCCGGCCTGGAGGGTGGCGACGGTGAGGGCGTGGCCCACCGAGTCGTGCAGCTCCCGGGCCAGCCGGTTGCGCTCGGCGAGCCGGGTGGTGCGCGCCTCCAGGGCCGCGATCCGTTCCGCCTGGGCCGGGCCGAGCAGCACCGGGGCCATCGACACCGCCAGCGTGCCCAGCCCGGCCACGGCGTAGCCGAGCGCCACCAGCAGGACGATCCCGGTGAGGGTCAGCCAGCCGGTGTCCCGCCCGTCGAACGGCCCGAACCGGTCACCGCCGGTCATCGGAGTGTCGAGGCCGAACTGCTGCCCGATGAAGGCCAGCGCCATCGGCACGGCGCTGAACAGGGCGGCCACCACGAGCCCGCCGCTGACCAGGTGCAGCCCGATCCAGAGCGCCGAGCGCAGCCGGGTCTCCCGGTCGACGGCGTGCCCGGGCGCCGGGTCCGGCAGGTCGACGCCGAGCAGGGCCCGCGCGGCGGCGATCTCCAACGCCCGGGGACCGTCGAGGAAGACCGGGACCGCCGCGACGGTCGCCGCGACGCCGAGCAGGGCCAGCACCAGCGGCCGGGGCACGTCCGAGCGGGTCAGCATCTGGGCGAAGGCCACCGCCAGCAGCACGTACGGCAGCACGAGCACCCCGCCGAGCAGCAGGAACACGCCGCGCCGCCAGGTGCTGCCGGCCACCAGCGGGGCGAGGACCGTGCGGGGTTTCACCCGCCCATTCTGTCCCGGTCCCGCCCCGCGCCGACTCCCCCGCGTCGGGGAGATCGGCGACCCGCCGAGGTGCGTTCAGCGGCGGTGCTCGTCGACGTAGCGCTGCGGGTCCTTGTCGGCGAAGGCCAGGTCGCGGCCGAACTTGTGCTCGCCGTGGAAGGTCAGCCAGCGGCGGCCCAGCTCGGCGCGCAGCTCGGCGCTCGCGTGCCGGCGGAAGTCGGGCAGCGCCTCGTCCTCCTCCTCGGCGAGGTGTTCGCTGTTCTCCCGGCGGGCGGTACGCACCGCCGCCCACCACTCCTCGGAGCCCACCGGGTGCAGCTTGGACTCCGCGACGGCGTCGCGGATCTTGTTGTGGTCGCCGATCGCGTCGACGGTCTCGGCCTCGCCGTCGTCGCCGTGGCGCACCAGGTGCGGGTAGAGGATCGCCTCCTCCGCCTCGGCGTGGACGTCGAGGTGCAGGGCGAGCGCGTCCCAGATCGCCAGCAGCTCGTGCTCGTCGCGGGCGTCGTCGAGGCGGGCGAAGCCCCGCCGGAAGGCGGCGTGGTCGTCGAGGATCAGCGCGGTGATGTCGTCCATCGGCTCACCTTCCGGCACGGGCCCGGAGCAGGCGGGGCGCCGCCGCGAGCCCGGTGATCGGGCGGAACTCCCTGGCCGCCCGGGCGAGCGCGGCGTGTTCGTCGTCGGCCAGGTCGATGTCGGCGGCCGCCGCGTTGCGTTCGACCTGTTCCACGCCGGACGCGCCGGGGATGGCCAGCACGTTCGGGTGGCGCAGCAGGTAGGCCAGGGCGATCTGGCTGGGGGTGGCGTCGTGCGCGTCGGCCACCTGCCGCAGGGTGTCGATCAGCGTCGCGCCGCGCTCCAGGTTTTCCGGCAGGAAGTACGGGTTGGCCCGGCGCACCGCCCCGCTCGGCGGGTTCTTCGCGTCGTACCGGCCGGACAGGAAGCCCTGGGCCAGCGGGCTGTACGCGATGACCACGCGGCCGGCCTGCCTGGCGTACGGCAGCAGGTCGTGCTCGGGCCCGCGGTCGACCATGCTGTAGCGGACCTGGTTGCTCAGCACCCGCCGGCCGAGCGCCGCCTCGGCGACCTGCCAGCGGCGCAGGCCGTAGTTGCTGACGCCGACCTCGCCGACCAGCCCGACGTCCTGCAACGCGCGCATGCCGCGCATGGTGGTGTGGTCGGCGACCAGCGGGTTGGCCTGGTGCACCTGGTAGAGGTCGAGGTGGGTGACGCCGAGCCGGGCGGCCGAGGCGACCGCCCGCTGCTGCACCACCGGGGCGACCGGCAGGATCGGGAAGATCTTGGTGGCGAGCACCACCTTCGGCCGGTCGTCGCCGAGCGCCTCCCCGAGGATCCGCTCGCTGCGGCCGAAGCCGTACAGCTCGGCGGTGTCGAAGACGGTGATGCCGAGGTCGACGGCGCGCCGGACGATGTCGGCCGCCCGGCGCTCGTACTCGGGGCCGTAGCCCCACTCCCGGGACCCGAACTGCCAGGTGCCGAGGCCGATCTTGGAAAGGGGCTTCGGGGTGTCGAGCGGGACGAAACGCATGGTCCCGAAACTACCCCGGGGTCCGTCGCGGCACGCCCGTTCGCCGCGCACGGCCGGGACCGGCGGTCGCCACGGGGTCGGCGCTCCCGGCGCGGGCCTACGCTGGTGCCCATGGCCACGGGAGACACCGGAGTCGGGCCGCTGCTGCGGGAGTGGCGCCGGCGGCGCGGCCTCAGCCAGCTCGAACTCGCCTCGCGGTCCGGGTCGGCCGCCCGGCACATCAGCTTCGTCGAGACCGGCCGGTCCCGGCCCAGCGAGGAGATGGTGCTGCACCTGTCGGAGCACCTCGACGTCCCGCTGCGCGAACGCAACGCCCTGCTGTACGCGGCCGGCTACGCCCCCCGCTACGCCGACGCGCCGCTGGCGGCACCGGGCATGGCGCCCGTACGCGAGCAGCTACGGCACCTGCTGGCCGCGCACGAGCCGTACCCGGCCTTGGTGGTCGACGCCGGATACGACGTGGTCGCGTCCAACCGGGCCGTGGCGCTGCTCCTGGCGGGCGTCGACCCGGCGCTGCTGGAGCCGTCGCCCAACGCGATGCGGCTCACCTGCATCCGGCCGGGATGGCGCCGCGCATCCGCAACCTGCGGGCCTGGCGCGGCCACCTGCTGCACCAGATGCGGCGCCAGCTCGCCACCGTCCGCTCGCCCCGGCTGGGCGCGTTGTACGACGAGGTCGCGGCGTATCCCGTGCCGGAGCGCGACGACAACGACGACCACGCGGCCGGCGGACCGTTCGCCCTGCCCCTCGTCCTCGACCACGAGGGCGAGGACCTCACCTTCCTCTCGGTGATCACGACGTTCAACACCCCGGCCGACGTCACCGTCTCCGAGCTCGCCCTGGAGACCTTCCTTCCCGCGGACCTGCGGACGGAGAAGCGGCTGAGGCTGCTCATCGGCTAGCGACCGCACGGGCTACCGCGCCTCGGCGGGGGCAGCCGGCGGTAGCAGGTCCTCCGCCAGCTCCGCCGCCACCCGCTCCGGCTCGGCCAGGGCACGCCACGCCGGTACCCGACGGACAGGCTGAAGGCCGCTGGCGACGTCGAGATGCGCGAGCACCTTCCGTAGCCGTCGGCCGTCGGGATCCCCCGCCGGGTCGTCGACGACGACGGCCAGCTCGACGTCCGCGTGCCGTACCACGAGGTCGGCGGTGCGTCCGGCCAGGGCGACGTCACGCCGGACGGTGAGGCCGGCGTCCCGGAGGGCCCGGTGCAACCGGTCGGCCGGCCCGGTCGTGGCCGCCGGTCCGACGCCGGCGCCGCCCGGGCCGAGGGCCAGTGCGGCGAGCAGCCCTCGTTGACCCGACCACCACGAACGGTCGCCGACCACGACGAGCTGGGAGCGGGCCCGGGTGATGGCGACGTTCCACAGGTTGGTCTGGTGCACGAGCCAGCCCAGGGTGCGGTCCGGGATCCCGTGCGCCCCGACCGGCGAGACGACCATGATGTCCCGCTCGCTGCCCTGGAACTTGTGGATGGTCGCGCAGAGCAGGTTGTCGGTGAGCCCGGCGTCGCGCAGGGCCGCGGCCAGGCGCCGCTGGTGCGCGGCGAGCGGCGTGACGACCCCGATCGACGCGTCGGGGTACGCCGTGCGCAGCTGCGCCACCTCGCACGGCGTTCAGCCCGAGCGTCCTCACGAGCACGTCCACGGTGGCGACCAGGGCGTCTGCGTCGCCGGGCGTGAAGGCCTGCTCGACGCGCTGCGCCAGCTCGTCGCCTTCGATGGAACAGGTCGACGAGCGCGGGGCTGGGACGCGGCGGGAAGGAGGCGTGCAGGACGTCGTCCGCCCCGACCGTGACGTCACAGACCAGCAGCGGGGCGAGCCGTACGGGCTTCTGCCGACCGGGCCGCACGGCGACGACCGGGTAGCCGTACTGCAACTCCCTGCCGTCGGCGCGGGCCCGGGAGGCCAGACTGGCCGCCGCGCCACGCAGCCGGCCGGGCCTGTCCGAGGTGAAGACGGGCTCCGCGCCGGGCGACGCCGCGACGTACGCCCCGGTCGCGCGGGGATCGATGAGGGACTGCAGTACGGTCGAGCGCCGCATGCAGTTGACGTAGTAGGTGATCAGGCGGCGCCACTGGTCGGCGTCGAACGGCGCCTCGTCGGAAGGGCTGCTCCCGGCCGACGCGGCCTGCCCGGCGGCGGCAGCAGCGGCGGATCCCGGCGTCGTCGCCAGCCGGATCGGCTCGGTGACCCCCTCACTCGACTCGACCGGGTTGTGCTGCCGCCGCCGGGCATCTCGGTCAGGGCGTACCGGGAGAGGTCGTTGGTGGTGATCCAGCCGTCGTCCGCCGTCCCCTCGGCCGCACCCCGCAGGCCGGCGAGGAGCACCTCGGTGAAGATCGACGGCTGGTCCCCGCCCTGCGCCTTCGACGCCTTCATGTGGGTGCTGGAGGTCAGGATGAAGGTGCCGCGCTCACGCTTGGCGCGGCGTGGCTCCTCGCGTACGCCGCCACGGAAACGGTGCCGGGCCGTGAACGCGCCGGAGAAGCAGCAGTCGAGGAACACCACCTTCTGGCTGGCCTTGGTGTTGTTTAGCAGGTGACGCAGCGTGCCGTCGGTGTCGAACGCCGTCGCGTGCAACTGCCCGCAGACCGTGTCTGTGGCGGCCAGGAACAACGACTGCCCGTCGCCGTGCAGCACCCCGTGACCGGAGTAGTAGAGCAACGCCAGGTCGCCGTTGCGCCGCACGCCGTAGAACTCCTCGACGGTCTGCCGCAGGCGGCTGGCTGGCAGATCCACTTCCGCGTGTACGGAGTCGAACTCGCCGGCGCCGTCCAGCAACGCTGTTGCTTTGCAGGAAGGCCAGAACCACGTCGACCAGGGCCTGCACGTAGCCGGGTTCGGCGCCCGCCAGCACCGTCACCGCGCCGAGCACCAGTTCGCCGACGCCCTTGGCGTCCGGGTCCGTGGCGAGGTGCTCCACGCGTTCGACTTCGCCGATCTCGCGGAGGTCGTCGGCCAGGTCGTCGGTGAGCTGCCCGAGGACGAACTCGTCGTCGTCGGCGAGCGGCGTGAAGTCGATCCGGATGTGGACGTGGGCCACCCGACCTCCTTGATCTGCGGTGCTACGGAGGCGGTGGTGTGGCAGGCGACGACTGTCGACTTTCCGATCGATCCCACTCCTGCGGGGTTCTCCGCTGCTTTACTGCCGTGCCGGCGACAGGTATACGTGCCTTTGCCGTCAGCCGTCCGCCGGGCTGATTGACGCCCCGCCGGGCCACCGGACAGGAGGCCGGGGCACTTGGTGCACGGAACACCCGTTGTGGCATCCTTCACGAAAGTTTGGAGTCAACGCCGGACGGAGCGCAAGCGATGAGTGTGGCCGATTCCCTGAACGAGTCGTCCGACCACGACGCTATGGCGGAAAAGTGGCTGCCGGTCTGGGACGGGTTGCGCTCTTTCGAGGCGGACGGTCTTGTCGAAGGCGATGACGCGCGGCCACGCTCCTATGTCGTCAGCATGTTTCCCTATCCTTCCGGCGACCTGCACATGGGCCACGCCGAGGTGTACTCCATCAGCGACGCCATCGCCCGTTACCTGCGGATGAGTGGTTCCAACGTCCTCAATCCGATCGGCTGGGACTCCTTCGGTCTGCCCGCCGAGAACGCCGCCGTCAAGCGTTCACTCGATCCCCGCAGCTGGACCTATTCGAACATCGCCGTGCAGGCCGAGTCGTTCCGGCGACTGGGCATCTCGTTCGACTGGCGCACCCGCCTGCACACCTCGGACCCGTCCTACTACCGGTGGAACCAGTGGCTGTTCCTCCGCATGTTCGAGGCCGGCCTCGCCTTCCGCAAGGAGGCGGCGGTCAATTGGTGCCCCAACGATCTCACGGTGCTCGCCAACGAGCAGGTCGTGGGCGGGCGGTGCGAGCGCTGCGGCACCGAAGTCGTGCAGCGGGCCCTGACCCAGTGGTTCTTCCGCACCAGCGCGTACGCGCAGCGCATGCTCGACGACATGGCCCAGCTCGAAGGGTCCTGGCCGGCCGAGATCCTCGCCATGCAGCGCAACTGGATCGGCCGATCGGTCGGCGCTTACGTCGACTTCGCGGTCGAGTCCCGAGCCGAGCCCGTCCGCGTCTTCACCACGCGCCCCGACACCCTGTTCGGCGCGACGTTCTTCGTGGTCGCCGTGGACTCGGCGCTCGCTGAGGAACTCTGCTCGCCGGAGCAGCGCGACGAGTTCGAGCGCTACCGCGCGGAGACCGCGACGGCGACCGAGATCGAACGACTGGCTAACGACCGGCCGAAGACCGGCGTCTTTCTCGGCCGGCAGGCCGTCAACCCGATCAACGGGGAACGGATCCCGGTCTACGCGGCCGACTACGTGCTGGCGGACTACGGCACGGGCGCCGTCATGGCGGTACCCGCACACGACCAGCGCGATCTCGACTTCGCCCGCGCACTCGGCCTGCCGGTGCGCGTGGTCATCGAGACCGGTGCGGCTGACCCGGCCGAGACCGGTGTGGCCGCGGAGGGACCGGGCCTGCTGGTCAACTCCGGCCGATTCGACGGGGCGACGATCACCGACGGTGCGGCGGCTGTCATCGCCGCGCTGGAGGAGGCGGGCGTCGGCACGTCCGCCGTCACCTATCGGTTGCGCGACTGGCTGCTGTCGCGCCAGCGGTACTGGGGCACGCCGATCCCGATCATCCACTGCCCCGACTGCGGCCTCGTGCCGGTGCCGGATCACGACCTTCCGCTGGAGTTGCCCAGCCAGGGCTACCAGCTGCGCCCCGACGGCGGTCGGTCGCCGCTGCAGAGCGCCGAGGACTGGGTACGCGTGCCGTGTCCAAAGTGCGGCGGACAGGCCGCACGGGACACCGACACGATGGACACGTTCGTGGACTCGTCGTGGTATTTCCTGCGCTACCCGAACCCCGACTACGCCGACGGCCCGTTCGCCCCGGCCGGGGTGGCCCGGTGGCTGCCCGTCGCCGAGTACGTCGGCGGCAAGGAGCACGCGACCGGCCACCTGATGTACGCCCGCTTCATGACCAAGGCCCTGCACGACCTCGGCCTGGTGCCGTTCGTCGAGCCGTTCGCCAAGGTGATCAGCCAGGGTCAGGTGATCATGAATGGCAAGGCCATGAGCAAGACCCTGGGCAACGTGGTCGTGTTGCAGGAGCAGATCGCGCAACACGGGTCCGACGCCGTTCGCGTGACGATGCTGTTCGCCGGCCCTCCGGAGGACGACATCGACTGGGCCGACGTCTCGGTGACCGGATCCGTCAAGTGGCTCCGCCGCGTGCTGCGGCTGGCCGACAACGTCGCGGCGGTGCCCGCCGACGGCCCCGGCGACCAGGCGCTGCGCCGGGCCGTGCACCGGCTGATCGCAGCGGCGACCGAGGCGATGGACCATCGGCGCCTCAACGTCGCCATCGCCCGGCTGATGGAGCTGACGAACCTGCTGCGCAAGGCGATCGACACCACGCCCGGCCCTGCCGATGCCGTCGTACGGCAGGGCACGGAGGCACTGGTGCAGATGCTGTCATGCTTTGCGCCGTTCACCGCCGAGGAGGGCTGGCAGCGACTGGGCCACGAACCGTCGGTCGCCACCACGTCCTGGCCGCAGGCCGATCCCGACCTCCTGACGCAGCAGACGACGACCTGCGTCTTCCAGGTGAACGGCAAGGTACGGGACACCGCCGAGGTGCCCACCGCCATCTCCGACGAGGAGGTGCGCGAGCTGGCCCTGGCCTCGCCCCAGGTACGCCGGGCCGTCGGGGACGCGCCGATCGCCAAGGTCATCGTCCGGGCACCCCGGATCGCGAACGTCGTCACCGGCGGCTGACCCGCCCGGGGATCGCGCCGACTCCCGTACCAGACCCTCTGGCCGTCGCCGTTCCGCTCCGTACGGCGGCGGCCACCAGCAGCGGCGCATCCAGGTGCCGACGGCGGCCTCGTCGACGCGGCACCCGAGCCCTGACGGCGCGCCGCTGAGTTCACACCGGCGCTGTTCCGCCTCGTCGAGGGCCACCTGATGGCGCTGGCGTGACCTGACGACACGGGCGGTGGCGCACCGTGCTGGACGTACCGCGCGTCCGTACGCCCCTGACCCCATCTTCCGCCGGAACGCACCGCCACGCTGGCCCGCCTGCTGTCCGAGCAGGCGAAGGCGGCCGTGCGGCTGTGTCCCCCGCCGCTCGATCCGGCCGCGGTGGGCGCGCACGGGATACCGATGGCGAACCTTGAGGCCCCTGGTTGGGTTGACCCCCGGTGGCCGGGTCGGGGCGTGGGCACGGCGACTGGTCCGGAAGATCGCGGCTCGGCCGTTCGGGGTTGCGTCGACGGCACTGTCCGCCACGACGCCGTCCGGCGTCGGCCCGGCGATCAGGTGGCGGTGAAACGTCTTGGGCACCCCGCGCCGCGAGGAGGAGCGCGGGCCGCAACCTGCTGGTTCACCGCGAGCAACGCCCACGCCAGCCGTCCAATGTGTCCTCGATCGACATACTGGAGTTCCGGAACAAGCTGACGAGGTTCACATGACAGTGCCCGACACCCACGCCACGAGCATGCCTTAATCGGGAACAGCCGTTCGCGCGGCGGTTCCGGCGGTACCCATCGCTGAGAAGGGACATGGCACATAAAGATGGTTGAACGAGACCTGACGAACACCGAGTCGGTCGGCCAGCGGATCCAGGCGCTTCGTCTTCGCACCGGTCTGACGCAGCAGCAGCTCGCCTCGAAAGCCAACATCAGCCTGGGTGGACTGCGTGATCTCGAGCAGCACCGGGTCAGTCGACCACGGGCCAGTACGTTGTACCGCCTCGCGTCCGTGCTCGGGCTGTCGCCGGCCGAGGCGCGTGACCTGATCCAGCTCGGCCAGGAGCATCCGCTGCTGGCCAGGGATCTGCAGATCAGGGTGCTGGGTATCCTGTCCGTCCGGGTCGACGGCGTGGCGGTGACCCTGGGGTCGGAACCCCGACGCATCCTGCTCGGCATGCTCGCCCTCTCCCCACGCGTGCCGGTCAGCATCGAGTCGCTGGTGGAGCAGGTGTACGGACGCAGGCCGCCGCCGAAGGCGGGCGAGCTCGTGCGGTCCCAGGTCTCTCGGCTGCGGCGCAAGCTGCAGTCCACCCAGTCACCGGCGCGAACCAGTGACGTGCTGGTTTCGGCGGGCGGCGGGTACATGCTCACCGCCGATCACAGCCAGCTCGACCATCTCGCGTTCGAGCGTCTGGTGTCCCGGGCCCGCCGCGACCGGGACGCCGGGCGGCTGGAGGAGGCGTTCACCGTCTACCAGCAGGCGATCGGCCTGTGGCGCGGCCAGACGTTGGAGGACCTGCCGATGCTGCAGGTCCAGTCCGCGGTGGCGGCGCTGAACAGGCACCAGGAGATGGCGATCCTCGAGTACGCGGCCACAGCGAGTGCCTTGAACCGCCACGATGACGTGCTACCGGTGATGTATCGCCTCATCGAGGCCAACCCGTTGCACGAGCCGGCGCACGCCCGGCTGATGGTCGCCCTCGCCGGGAGCGGGCAGCAGGCCGCGGCGCTGCACGTGTTCATGGGGTTGCGTGACCGGTTGGCCGGCGAGCTGGGTCTGGATCCCAGTCCTGATCTGCGTGACCTGCACCAGGCGATCCTGCGTGGCGAACTCGACAGTGTGAGCAGCGTGCCCTACTTACCCTCGGCGCCCTCCAGACAGACAGTCGTCGTCGCGAGGCCGGTGCCGACTCAGTTGCCGACCGCGCCGCGCGGCTTCGTCGGCCGCGCCGAGTCCATCGCACAACTCGACGCCATCCTCGCCGACGACCAGCATCCGACCGCGGTGACCAGCGTCGCCATATCCGGCATGGCAGGCGTGGGCAAGAGCGCGCTCGCGGTGCACTGGGCCCGGCGCGTGGTGGAGCAGTTCCCTGACGGACACCTGTACGCCAACCTCGGTGGGTTCGGTCCGGAGCCGGAACCGGTGCCGCCGAGCGAGGTCCTTCCTGGTTTCATCGAGGCGCTCGGGGGCAGGGCCGACCGTGTTCCCGCCGGACTCGCCGACCGGGCCAGCGCGTACCGCAGCCTGCTGGCGGGCAAACGGGTGCTCGTGGTGCTCGACAACGCCCGGGACGCCGACCAGGTCCGTCCTCTCCTGCCCGGCTCACCGGGATGCCACATCGTGGTGACGAGCCGTGACGCGCTGCTCGGGCTGGTCGCCGCGGAGGCCACCCATCCACTGACACTCGACCTGCTGACCGCGACCGAGGCGAGAGCGTTGCTGAGCAGGCGGCTGGGCGCCGACCGGTTGGCTGCTGAGCCGGAGGCAACGGACGAACTGGTCGCCCGGTGCGCTCAGTTGCCGCTCGCGCTGGCCGTCGTCGGCGCCAGGGCCGCCATCAACCCCACGCATTCCCTGT
Organism: Micromonospora sp. NPDC023633; assembly: GCF_040640035.1. Lineage (NCBI taxonomy): Bacteria > Bacillati > Actinomycetota > Actinomycetes > Micromonosporales > Micromonosporaceae > Micromonospora > Micromonospora sp. NPDC023633. The sequence goes on from NZ_JBFABB010000004.1 coordinate 71,473, forward strand.
CCGCACTGGCCGGTGAGCTCGCGAACGGACGGATCCTGGACGCACTGCACGACGGCGACCCGTCGACCGACCTGCGAACGGTGTTCTCCTGGTCCTACCGCAACCTGAGCTCGAGAGCGGCGCGACTGTTCGTCGAGCTGGGAACGCGTCCACAGACGGAGATCGATCTGGCTGCCGTGGCCGCGGTCGCCGGTGAGCCCACGGAACACGTCCGCCCATCGCTCGACGAGCTCGTCCGTGCTCACCTGATCAGGGGCATCCTGCCTCGGCGGTACGGCATGCACCCCCTGCTGCACGCGTACGCCGTGGAGCTGGCGGCCGGCGCGCGGCCACGGGTGTGACGGATCGACCGTCGAACGTGGCGGCGACACCCGTAGTCGACCCGCTTACCGGCAGCGCCGAAGACATTGACCAGCGCTTTTGGCCGGCTCGGATGATCGCGGTCGTGTCCGCGTCCGGCCACGCGCGCGCACAATCATGAAACGCGTCAGTCCGATCACCACGATGGAAGTCTCCATCGCCAGCGATCTACGCCCTTGGAGGCCATGTGGACGTCAACCCCAGTGTCGCAACCGCACGTTCGCTGGGCGGATCGGGGCTCACGGTCTTCCCGGTCGGCCTCGGGTGCATGGGCATGTCGCAGGACTACGGACCAGCCGACGACGACGAATCCATCGCCACGATCCGGCACGCGATCGATCACGGCGTGACGATGATCGACACGTCCATGAGCTACGGCGCCGGTGACAACGAACGACTCGTCGGCCGGGCCCTGGCCGGGCGGCGGGACGAGGTGGCGCTGGCGACAAAGTTCGGCATCCTGCGGGAGGAGCGGGACGGTCCGGCACGGGTCTCGGCGAGGCCGGAGGACGTCGCGCGCTTCTGCGACGCGTCGCTGTCCAGGCTGAACGTGGACCACATCGACTTGTACTACCTGCACCGCCTGGACCCCGACGTGGCGATCGAGGAAACCATTGGTGCGATGGGCGAACTCGTCACCAAGGGAAAGGTGCGGTATCTCGGGGTCTCGGAGATCGGGCCGGACGACCTCAAGCGCGCCGCGGCCACCCACCCGATCGCCGCGTTGCAGTACGAGTGGTCCCTGTGGTGGCGTGATCCGGAGGACGACGTGGTCCCCGCCGCACGTGAGCTCGGCATCGGGATCGTCCCGTACAGCCCGCTCGGCCGGGGCTTCCTGACCAGCAACGACCTGCGGACGACGGATCTGACCGCCGGCGACGACCGTCACCTCGACCCGCGCCTGCGTGGCGAGCACCTGGAGCGCAACAGCGCCGCCCTCGCGCAGATGCGTGAGCTCGCGGCGGAGACCGGCACCACGCCCGCTCAGCTCGCACTCGCCTGGCTGCTGGCGCAAGGCGACGACATCGTGCCGATTCCCGGCACCCGCAGCCGGGCTCGGGTCGCCGAGAACGTCAAGGCCGCGACGTTGTCGCTGTCGGACACGGACCTGGCACGCCTGGAAGCCGTGGCGTCCCGGTCGGCGTGGTCCGGAGACCGCCAGACCTTCGCACCGCACCGCACGAGCCGGCGGGCCACCGACACGACGAAGACACTTGGGGAAGCACAGCGTGACAGCTGAAGCAGTGGAGACCAGTGCCTCGGGCGCGGTCGCGAAGAACCTGCAAACGGGTCCGGTGTGGTGCCACACGGAGTGGGATCCGCTGGAGGAGGTGATCGTCGGAATTGTCGACGAGGCACACTTCCCGCCCTGGCACATCGCGCTTCCGCCGGTGTTGCCCACCAATCAGCACGACACCTTCCAGCGCAACGCGGGCAAGCCGTTCCCACCGGAGGCGGTAGCGGCGGCCAGGAAGGAGTTGGACGAGTTCGTCCACATCCTGGAAGGCGAAGGGGTGACCGTCCGGCGGCCGGAACCCATTCCCCAGAACGTCCCGTACAGCACGCTCGACTGGTCCAGCACGGGCATGTACGCGGCAATGCCGCGCGACGTCCTCCTCGTGGTCGGCGACGAGATCATCGAGTGCCCGACCGCGTGGCGCTCCCGCTATTTCGAGACTCTCGCCTACCGGCCGCTGCTCAAGGAGTACTTCCACGGCGGTGCGAAGTGGAGCGCCGGCCCGAAGCCGGAGCTGAAGGACGAGCAGTTCGACTCCACCTGGGTCGATCCCGGCGAGGATGGGCCACGGCGGCTGGTCGTGACAGAGTTCGAGCCGACATTCGACGCGGCGGACTTCACGCGGTGCGGGCGCGACATCATCGCCCAGATGAGCAATGTCACCAATGCGTTCGGCATCGAATGGCTCGCCAGGCACCTCGGTGACGACTACCGGATCCACGTCTTCGAATTCGAAGACACCCATCCGATGCACATCGACGCGACCCTGGTTCCCATGGCGCCCGGCAAGGTGTTGATCAATCCTGAGCGCATCCGCAAGGTGCCGGACCTGTTCAAGGGCTGGGATGTCATCACCGCGCCGAAGCCCATCATCCCGGACTCGCACCCGCTGTACATGACCAGCAAGTGGATCAACATGAACATCCTCATGCTGGACGAGGAACGGGTGGTCGTCGAGCGTCAGGACGAGCCGATGATCTCACTGCTGAAGAACTCCGGCTTCACTCCGATTCCCTGCAACTTCCGGAATTTCAACAGCTTCGGCGGATCGTTCCACTGCGCCACGTTAGACGTGCGCCGCCGGGGTGCTCTGCGATCCTACTTCTAGGGGGCTGACGTGCGGGTGTGGAAGAACACGCCGAAGGACGCCCTGCTGCTCGGATACAGCGTCGCGCAGCTGGTGGTCACGCTCTGGCTGGCCACCGTGTGGGAAGAGTCATCGCTCCTCTGGAAGGTGGCTTCGACCGCGGGCATCGCCGTGCTGATGTCCTACAACATCATCGTGGTCAGCCACCTGTTCACCCATGTGCCATGGTTCACGTCGGTACGGTTGAACGCGATGGTGTCGCTCCTGAACTCGGTCAACATCGCACAGTCGGTTCAGGCGTACCACCTCACGCACGTACGCAACCACCACCGATTCAACAACGATCCGGTAGGCGAGGACGGCGCCACGAGGGATCTCTCGTCCACGTATCGCGACGGCAAGGACGGCGAACACGCCCCACTCCTGCGCTACGCCGTCGGGGGCGCGCTGGACAGCCTGAAGAACCGCGCCCGGGAGCTGTCCTATGTCTACCGGCTGTGGCGGGTCGGCGACGACGAGCACGAACTGCAGTCGCTCGCCTCCCGCCGCGAACCCCGGCGTAGCCGGGAACTGCTCCAGGTACGTGCCGACCGGGCCGCGTACTGCCTGTCCATCGTGCTGTTCGCGGCCGTCTCATGGCAGTGGGCCCTGCTGTCGTACCTGCCCGCGACCTTCCTGGCGCTGACGATGGTGAACGTGCAGAACTACTACCGGCACTACGGGGCGGACCCGGGTGACCGGGCGGCGGACTCGGTGAGCCACTACAGCCGCCTGTACAACAAGTTGACGTTCAACGACGGGTACCACCAGGAGCACCACCTCAGCCCGAACTCCCACTGGTCACAGCTGCCCACGGTGCGGGAGAGGTTCCGCGACCGGCTGGACGGCAGGACGCGGATCATCAGCCCGGTGCCCGCGATGCTCGGTTTCCTCCACACCCGCCGTTCGCTGCTGCACCACGACAGCGTCGGCGAACCACGATGACCGCGACCGAGAACGGAGAAGCCCGTGGACCACAAGGCGACGGTGTCTCGGATCACGGGCAGAGCGCTGTCGCGTGAGGGGTTCCGGCTACACGAAACCGTTCGCGAGGTCGACGTCGATGCCGTGTTCGACGTCCTGCGAGGCGAACTGGCCGCGTACCGGATCCGCAACTTTGTCGCTCCGGCGGACTGCGCACAGATTGCCGCGAACTTCTGGGCTTCCGACAGACGGACGCCACGCTACGGCGACGGTGCGGACGGCGTCGAGGGCTACCTGGTCGGCGCCTCGCACATCGAGATAACCACCGACGAGTACCTGACCCGGGCCGCGCGGGTCGCTCACGCGGTTGCCGATCTCTACCGAGACGCCACCAACCCGGTGGCGGAGTTCCGTGACCGTCTCGCCGGCCAGGGCCTGGTGAAAGGGGTCCGCCCGGCCACGCACGACGGCCGCGCCGCCGGTGACTCCAAGGCGGTGTGCTGGAACAAGACCGGCGAATACCTGCTCATGCCGCACGACGACCTGGCTCAGCTCAGTGACCCGCTCCAGGCGGGTTTCGAGGTGCAGACCGTGCGGCGGGTGATGGCGGTGAACGTCTACCCGCACGTCCCGGTGGGAACAGGTCAAATCAAGCTGTGGAACGTCGAGCCGGATGATCCCAGCAGGGACCGGTTGGGGCTCACGCACAGCGGATTTCCCTATCCGCCGGAGTTGCTCGACGACATCCCCAGCCTGGTCGTCCCCGCCGACACCGGGGATCTGTGTGTCATCAACGGGAACCTCGTGCACGCGGTGCTCGGTGGACCGCTGCCGGACTCCGGCAGGCGGTTGCTGCTGACCTGCTTCACCGGCCTGACCGGGGACGACGAGCTTATCTGGTGGACCTGATGCGCCGAGGAGACAACTGTGCCTGACCCGACGCAACCCGGCGCCGCCGGGGTTGACCCGGGGCGTTCGGCTAAGCTCAAGCGGCTGATCGACGCCCGGTTGCGGGCCACCACGCAGGACTCGTTACGGCGGCGCGACGCCGGCTCCTCCCCCGTGGCGTCCTACGCCCAGGAACGACTCTGGCTGACCGAACAGTTGCTCGACGAGCGCTCCGCGTACAACGTGCACCACGCGTTCCGCCTGCACGGGCCGGTGGACGCCGGGGCGCTGGAGCGCGCGGTCGCCGAGGTCGTCCGGCGTCACACGGTGCTCCGCACCGTGTTCACCGAGCGCGACGGTGTGTTGGAGCTGAGCGCCAGCGCCGACTCCTGGCTGGACTTCGAGCACCACGACCTCGTCGGCCACAGCGACGGTGCCGAGCAGTTGGCGCGGTTGCTCGAGGGCTGCGCCTTCGGCGTGTTCGACCTGCGGCTCGGACCGCTGATCCGTGGCCTCTTGGTGCGGGTCGACGACGAGGAGTTCGTCTTCGTCCTCGTCGCCCATCACATCGTGGTCGACGGGTGGTCGATGACCATCTTGTGGGACGAGTTGTCCCATGCGTACCGGACGGCGACCGACGGCGATGCCCCGGGTCTTCCCGAGGTGTCGCTGGATTACTCGGACTACGCGGCCTGGCAACGGGAGTGGCTGGAAGGCGCCGCCGCGGAGCGACAGTTGGCCTACTGGCGGGAGCATCTGGCCGGCCTGGTCACGACCGAGATCCCGGCCGACCGGCCCCGCCCGGTCGTGAGCTCCGGCCGGGGCGGCGTGGTGAGCTTCGAGGTGCCGGACGCGGTGGCGGGACAGTTGCGTGAGGTGGCGCGCGACTGCGGGGCGACGCTGTTCATGGTGGTGCTGGCCGCCTGGTACGCAGTCCTGACGCGCTGGTCCGGGACGACCGACGTGGCCGTGGGCACTCCGGTCGCGGGCCGGAGCCGGGCGGAGCTCGAGCGGATGGTCGGTTTCTTCGTCAACACACTGGTGCTCCGGGTGGAGCTGTCCGGCGATCCACGCTTCAGCGAACTCGTCCGGCGGGTGCGCGACGTCGCCACGAGTGCGTACGCGCATCAGGACGTGCCGTTCGAACGGCTGGTGGAGAAGCTGATCCGTCGGCGCGATCCCGGCCGTACGCCGTACTTCCAGGTCATGTTCTCGGTGGAGGACGGCGAGCCGGCTGTTCCGCGACTGCCGGGCGTCGCGGTGACCCCGATGCCACTGGGCGTCGACACGGCCAAGTTCGACCTCGGCGTCCGCGTACAGGTCGAGGGCGACAGGATCATCGGCACCGTCAACTACTCGGCGGACCTGTTCGACCGCGACACCGCGCAGCGCATCGCGACGCACTACGAGACCGTGCTGACGGCGGCCGCCACGTCACCGGGCGCGCCCCTGAGCGCTCTCGGTTCTCTCTCCGCCGACGAGCGCGACCACCTGACCAGACTCGGAGACGGGCCGCGAGCCCCTGAGACGCTGCCGTATCTGCATGAGGTGATCACGGAACGAGCCCGGCGCGACGCTGGATCCGTGGCCGTGGTCTGGGACGGCGGCGAACTGACGTACCGCGAGTTGGATCGCCAGGTCGGCGCCGTCCGCGAGTCGTTGAGCGACAGCGGAGTCGGACCGGAGTCCGTGGTGGGCATCCTGATGGAACGCTCGCCGGCGGTCATCGTCTCGATGGTCGCCGTTCTGGCGGCAGGTGGCGCCTTCGTCCTGATCGATCCGACCTATCCGGCCAACCGGATCGAACGCATCGTGACGTTGTCCGGGGCCACGGCCGTCGTGGTCCGGGACGGGATCCGAGCCGACGGGCTGCCCACGTCCGTGACCGCGATCGACTTCGACCGGGCGACGACGCGGCCTGTCGTTCCCTCCGCGCAGCCGGGGCATCAGGCCGCCGACCCGGACACGTTGGCCTACCTCGCCTTCACGTCCGGCTCGACCGGTGAGCCCAAGGGTGTGATGATCACCCACCGGGGACTGGCCAACATGATGCTGGACGTGTGCGACCGGCTCGAACTGACCCCGTCCGACACCATGGGCGCCATCGCGTCCCAGGCGTCCGACGTGGTGATCGTGGAACTGCTGGCGCCACTGGCATGTGGCGCGCGGGTGGCCGTGCTGTCCCGTGAGGTCGCCGCGGACGGCGACCAGTTCGCGGCGGCCATCGATCGGCACCGTGTGACGGTCACGCACGCCTCCCCCGCGACCTCGTCGCTGCTTCCCGAGGAGTGGAGCTCGGCCGAGCTGCGGGTTTCCTCCGGTGGTGCGACGTTGCCCGGCGATCTGGCCCAACGGCTGGTTCCGCGGCTGCACACCCTGTGGAACGTCTACGGCCCGGCCGAAGGCACCGTCTACACGACGATGTACACCGTGGAGGACGGGGCACCTGGCGTCCGGGTGCCCATCGGTCGTCCGATCCGTGGCGCAGTGGTGCGGGTCCTGGACGACAACGGCCAGATGGTGCCCATCGGCGTGCAGGGCGAGCTCGTCATAGGTGGACTCGGGGTGGCGCGCGGCTACGTCGGCAGGCCGGCTCTCACCGCCGAGCGCTTCGTACCGGATCCCTACGGGCCGCCGGGCTCGCGGGTGTACCGGACCGGCGACCTCGCGTCCTGGTCCGCCGACGGATCTCTGATGTACGGCGGCCGGCGGGACCACCAGGTCCAGCTCCACGGGCACCGGGTCGAACTGGGCGAAGTCGAAGCCGCACTGTCCGCTCATCCCGCGGTGGCCCATGCGGTGGTGGCCGTGCGCGGCGAGGAACGTGATCCCGTACTGACCGGCTACGTGGTCTGGCAGACCGGACTGCGGGCAACCTGGTCGGAACTACGCGCCCACCTGCGGGTGACCCTGCCCGACCACATGGTTCCCACCGCGTTCGCGGCACTGGACCAGCTCCCGATGACGCCGACCGGCAAGGTGGACCGGGCGGCCCTTCCCGACGTCGTGGTCACCCGGTCCGAGCGGACCTACGTCCCGCCCCGCGACGACATCGGGAAGATCGTCGCGGGCGTGTGGGAGCGCGAACTCGACATCGACCGGGTGGGGCTCGACGACGACTTCTTCGAACTCGGCGGGCACTCGCTGCGGGCTGCCAGGGTGGTGTCGCGGCTCCGCCAGGCGCTGCGGATCGAACTGGCGGTGAGAACACTCTTCGAGTTCCCGGTGCTGGCCAGATTCGTCGACGCGGTCAAGCGCGCGCGTCATGAGGCACAACCGGAGATACCCCCACGTCCCGACGACGTCCAGGCCCGGTTGTCCGCATACCAGCTACGACTGTGGTTCCTCTACAACCTCGACCCGCGCCGCCGCGACTACAACAGTTACGTGGCGCTGCGGCTGTCCGGAGCGCTCGACGAGCAGGCCTTCACCGACTCGCTGTCGTACCTCGTCACCCGGCATGAGCTCCTCAGGTCACGCATCCACGGCCGGGACGACAACCCGACGCTGGTAACCCTGCCACCGGGTTCCTTCCGCACCGAGGTCGTCGACCTGACCGGAGTCGACCCCGATCGGCGGGACGCCGAGCTGGCTCGGCTGGTCGACGGCTGCGCCTTCGGCGCGTTCGACCTGCGGGTCGGGCCACTGGCGCGGGGCCTGCTGGCGCGGATCGGCGTCGAGGAGTTCGTCTTCGTCTTCGCCGCGCACCACGTGGCGGTCGACGGCTGGTCGATGAACGTCCTGTGGGACGAGTTGTCGCAGGTGTACGGGCAGGTGGCCGAGGGCGGAGCGCCGGATCTGCCGGCCGTGCCACTGCGCTACTCGGACTTCGCGTACTGGCAGCGGAACTGGCTGGACAGCGGAATCGCCGAGCGGCAGTTGGCGTACTGGCGAGCGCAGCTGGCCGGATTGGCGACGGCGCAGGTCCCGGCCGACCGGCCCCGCCCGAGCGTGGCCTCCGGCCGGGGCGGCGTGGTGGAGTTCTCCGTACCGGACGTCGTGGCCGCGCGCCTACGCGAGGTGGCCCGCGACTGCGGGGCGACGCTGTTCATGGTCGCGCTGGCCGGATGGTGCGGGGTGTCGGCGCGATGGTGCGGGACGACCGACGTGGCCGTGGGCACTCCGGCCGCGGGCCGCAGCCGGGTGGAGCTCGAACGAATCATCGGGTTCTTCGTCAACACGTTGGTGTTGCGGATGGACCTGTCCGGTGATCCGGACTTCACGGAGCTGGTCAGGCGGGCCCGGAACGTGGCGCTGGACGCGTACGCCAACCAGGACGTCCCGTTCGAGCGGCTGGTCGAGCGGCTGGCGCCACGACGAGAACCCGGTCGCACGCCGTTCTTCCAGGTGATGTTCTCCGCTGAGGAAGGCGGAGAGAGCCTTCCCGAGTTGCCTGGCATCAAGGTGAGCACCGTGCCGCTGGGCGACGAGGCCGCCAAGTTCGACCTCGCTGTCGGTGTCCGGGTCGACGACGGCCGAATCGCGGGCGCGATCACCTACTCCGTCGACCTGTTCGACCACTCGACCGCACGGCGACTTGCCGACCACTACACGACGTTGCTCGCGACAGCAGCCTCGGCACCCGACAAGCCGCTGAGCGCTCTCCACGGCACACCAGCACCTTCTTCCGCGGAAACGATGTGATCAGGATGGAGAGCAGCAATGGCAGAGCTGGACGGGTCGTCGATCGGGACCGATCTCGATGTGATCGCTCGGGCCAACAGCACACGGGTGGACTTTCCTGACGGCGACTCGACTCTCCATGCGCTCTTCTACTCGTCGGTCGACCGGACACCGGAGCTGCCCGCGATCGTCCACCCCGACGGGGAGCTGACCTACCGCGAGGTCGGCGATCGGTCGGACGCCTTGTCCAAGGCGCTCGTCGCACGCGGAGTCGCGCCCGGCGACATCGTCGCCATCGTCCTGCGGAAGGGATGGGAGCAGGCGGTCGCGGCGCTGGCCACGCTGCGCGTGGGTGCTGTCTTCGTGCCCGTCGACCCGGACTTCCCGGCGGCCCGGATCACCCAGCTGCTCCAGCACTCGGGAGCGGGTTGCGTGATCACCCGCACGGATGTGGACGATCACCTGAGCTGGCCGGAGGGCATCCAGCGCGTACGCGTCGACGACCAGCATCCGGGCGACGCTCCGTTGCCGGCGGTCGTCACCAGCCCCGATGAGCTGGCATACATCATCTACACCTCCGGGTCGACCGGCGCGCCGAAGGGCGTGATGATCACTCACCGGGGCGCGGTCAACACCATCCTCGACATCAACTCCCGGTTCGAGGTCCGTCCCGGCGACCGGGTGATCGCGGTCTCCTCCTTCACGTTCGACCTGGCCATCTACGACATCTTCGGCACCCTCGGCGCCGGGGCGACGATCGTCTTCCCGCCGCACACCGCGGTGCCCGACGCAGCGGTGTGGCTGGACACGGTCAGCCGGCATGGCGTGACCATCTGGAACTCCGTGCCCGCACTGATGGACATGATGACGGAGCTGGCGCAGAGCCGGAGCAACGGCGCGACGGCGCTGTCCACGCTGCGGCTCGTGCTGCTGAGCGGTGACTGGCTGCCGCTGCTGTTGCCGGACCGGATCCGGGCCCTGGCGCCGGGCGTACTCGTGGTGAGCGCGGGTGGCGCGACCGAGGGGTCGATCTGGTCGGTTCTCTACCCCATCGGCGAGGTGTCGCCGGACTGGCGGAGCATCCCGTACGGCAAGCCGATGGCGAACCAGCGATTCCACGTCCTGGACCCCGACCGCAAGCCCTGTCCGATCGGAGTGGAGGGCGAGCTCCACATCGGTGGGATCGGAGTGGCCAGCGGCTACTGGCGCGATCCGGAACGCACCGCGGCGAGTTTCGTCACCGATCCACGCACCGGCGAGGTCCTCTACCGGACCGGCGACCTCGGTCGCTACCTGCCCGACGGGAACCTGGAGTTTCTCGGGCGAAAGGACTTCCAGGTCAAGATCCAGGGCTTTCGGGTCGAACTGGGCGAGGTCGAGTTCGCGTTGCGCGAGCATCCGGACGTGAAGAACGCCGTCGCCGTGGCCCGTCCCGATCCCGCTGGCGACCGTCGACTCTTCGCCTATGTCACCACCAGGTCGGAGAACCTCGACGATGCGGGACTGCGGGCCTATCTCGCCGAGAAGCTGCCGAAATACATGGTCCCGGACGTGGTGTCCATCCTGCCCGCCCTGCCGCTCACGACCAGCGGCAAGGTCGACCGGGCCGCGCTGCCCGAACCTGCGCCCCGGTCTGATCGCCGAGGCGGCCCACGGGCGGCGGACTCGCCCGTCGAGGAAGTTCTCATGAGCCTGTGGGAGGACGTTCTCGGCGCCCCCGTCCCCGGCACCGACGCCAACTTCTTCGAGTCGGGCGGGAACTCACTGGGGGCCATGCGGCTCGTCGCCGCGGTCAACGCCGTGCTCGGCGTGGAGGTGGCGGTCACGCAGGTCTTCGCGGCGCCGACCATCCGGGAGTTCTGTTCCTCGCTCGCGGAGGATGCGCCGACATGGCGGAAGATCACCGCAGCGGCGGAGCAGTTGCTACAGGAGGCATCGGCGTCCAGCGATGCGGCCGTGCGGACGTGACCGGAGGGGACATCGTGCGAGAAATGCCGGAAGCCGCCTCCGTCGATGGATGGGCCGGCGGCATACCCGCACGGATCAGGTCATACGTGACGCGTACGCCCGCCGCGCCCGCCGTGCTGCACGACGGTGGTTCGTGGACGTACCAGCGGCTCGGTGAGACCGCCGACCGGATCGCCCGCCAGCTCCGACGGCACGGTGCTGGACCCGGCACGTTCGTCGCCGTGCACCTGAACCGTTCGCCCTGGCTCGTCGCCACGATGATGGCGGTGTGGCAGTCGGGAGCGGCGGTCGTGCCACTCGACTCCGATCACCCAGGCGATCGACTGCGGCGCGCGCTGTCCGTCGGACCGCCGCTTCTCGGCGTGACCGACAGCGACCGGGCGGAGCTCCACGGGACCACCACCTGGCTCGACCTCGCCGAGATCCTGTCCGCCGAGGACGACACCGTCGTCGGCGACCCGCCGACGATCCAGCCGGACGACGTCGCCTACGTCTACTTCACCTCGGGTTCCAGCGGCACACCCAAGGCGATCGCGGGCATGCACGGCGGCGTGCTGAACTACTTCGACAATCTGCGCCGTGAGCGGTACATCGGCGCCGACGACCTGGTGGTCCAACTCGCCGCGGTCTCGTTCGACGCCTCGCTGCGTGACATGTTCTTCCCGCTCACGGTGGGCGCCCGCACCGTGATCACGCCGACGGGCGGCCGGGACGCCGCGGCGGCGTTGCGGGTGGTCGTGGACGCCCGGGTGACCGCCGTCCTCGCGGTCGTGCCCTCGCTGGTGCGTGAACTCGTCCGGGAAGCGGACCGGCTGGACACCACCGTTCCAGGCGTACGCGTGATCCTGGTCAGCGGCGAGAAGCTGCACCATGCGGATGTCGCCGCGCTGCGGCGGATCTTCGTGAACGCGAAGATCGTGAACATGTACGGGCCAAGCGAGTGCACGATGACGGCCACCGCGTACGAGATACCCGCAGGATCGGCCGGCACCGACGTGCCGATCGGGCAGCCGATCCCCGGCGTCTCCGTCCGGCTACTCGACCAACTGCTGAATCCGGTGCCGGACGGCATGTCCGGAGACGTCTACATCAGCGGAGCCGGGCTGACCCTCGGGTACTGGCAGAGCCCCGGCATCACCGCGGAGAGCTTCGTACCGAATCCGTACGGCCGTCCCGGTGAACGCATGTACCGCACGGGCGACACGGCGCGGGTGGGTGCGGACGGGGCCCTGGAGTTCCTCGGCAGGACCGACAACCAGGTCAAGATCCGCGGTCAGCGCGTCGAACTGGGCGAGGTCGAGGCCGTCCTGTCCGCCCTGCCAGCGGTCAGGGAAGCAGCGTGCCGGATGTGGGACGGCGCGCTCGTGGCCTACGTGGCCTGGTCGGACAAGGGTCCACGACCGACCATCGGCGACCTGCGGGCGAGCCTGGCCGAAACGCTGCCGGACCACTCGATACCTACGACCTTCGTGCCGATGGACAGCCTGCCGCGCAACCGGACCGGCAAGATCGATCGTCAGGCACTGCCCGAGCCTGAGGCGGACCGCTCCGAGCTGCTCGACGCGCCCACCGCCGCGAGCGATCCGCTCGAGGAGGCCCTGATCCCCGTCTGGGCCGAGGTGCTGGACACGACCGTGGTGGGCGTCCACGACAGCTTCTTCGACCTCGGTGGGCACTCCCTGCTCGCCATGCGGTTGGCCGCCCGGATCTCCGACGTGTTGGACACGGAGATACCTCTCCCGGCGGTCTTCGAGGCGCCGACGGTGGCGGCCATGGCCGACCTACTCCGGCGCACCACCGGCGACCATGAACGCAGACCGGTGGTCGGTCGCTCGCCGGGCGACAGTCCGCGGCTCTCGCCGTCCCAGGCGCGCATCTGGCACATCGACCGCCACCTCGCCCCGGGCAATGCCTGCTACAACGTGGCGGGAATCTTCCGCATGCGTGGCGGGCTGGACGTCGCCGCCCTCACCGACGCCACCACGGAGATCGTCCGCCGTCACGATTCGCTCCGCACGGTGTTTCCCGAACTGGACGGCGAACCTGCGGTCCGCACGCACCCACCCGCGCCGGTCATCCTGCCCGTGGAGGACCTCGAGACAGAGCCGCCGGACGCGTTGACCGAACGCATCCGCGAGGTGGTGCATCGGGGCTTCGACCTCGCGGACGGGCCGCTATGGCGGGCCGGTCTCCTCCGACTGTCCGCACAGGAGCACGTCTTCTTCCTGGTGGCGCACCACATCGTGTTCGACGGCCACTCGATGGGCAACTTCTACCGGGAGCTGACCGCGTCGTACCGGGCGTTCTCGTCGGGGCTGCCCGGGGCGCTGGCACCCGTACCGCTCCAGTACCCGGACTTCGCCACCTGGCAGCGCACCCAACTCGAGTCGGGCACCTGGGATTCCGACATCACCTACTGGCGCAAGCAGATGGCAGGAGGAGCGCCACTGATCACGTTGCCGGACGGGTACCCCTTCACCGAGGAGCGCTACCAGCGCCGAGGGCATCGCGTGGGAACGCTGGGCGAGCAACGGACCTGGGACCTGCTCCGGCTGGCATCCCGTACCCAGACGACGCCGTCCATGCTGCTGATGGCCGTGTTCCAGGCAGCGCTGTTCCTCTCGTTCGGCCAGGAGTCGTTCCATGTCGCGACACCGGTCGCGAACCGTGCGCGTCCCGAACTCAAGGACATGATCGGCTTCGTGGCCAACACGCTGCTGCTACGCGCCGACGTCACGGCGGATCTGACGCTGCCCGAGTTGTTGACGCGGGTCCGGGCCAGCCTGCTCGACGGTTTCGCGCACGCCGAGCCACCGCTCGAGAGCGTGCGCGAGAGCCTGACGGACGTGCATCTCGCCCAGGCGCTGTTCAACATGCAGGAGGGAGCCGACGACGGCGCCGGGATCCCCGGCCTTACGATCACTCCGGTCGATCCGCCCGATGCCTGGTCGCGTTATCCGATAGCACTGTTCGCCACCCAGCGCCCCTCCGACATCGATCTGCACCTCGTGTACGACAGCGTGCTGTTCGACCCGGGTTGGGCGGACTCGACCGTACGAACCGTCGACCGGCTGATCGACTCCATGCTCGACGGTGACAACGTGCCGATCTCCGTGTTCTCGAAGGACTCCTGATGGCCGCTAGCCTCAGCGCACCTGCCGCGCAGGTGGGACGACGAAGCCGGTACCCGCTGTTCGCGGTGCTGACCGCGCACGGGATCTCACTCGCCGGCAACTCGATGACGTATCTCGCGGTGCCGTGGTTCGTGCTCCACACGACGGGAAGTGCCACCCAGACGGGCTTCGCGGCCGCGGCGTCCTTCCTGCCGATCCTGCTGTCCTTGACGTTCGGCGGCGTCCTGGTCGACCGCATCGGATATCGCCGGGCGAGCGTCATCGCCGACCTCTTCGGCGCGGCGATGGTGGCGCTGATCCCGCTGCTGCACCTCGCCGGCGTGCTGACGTTCCCGGTGCTGCTCGCCCTCGTCTTCCTCGGGGCCGCCTTCGACGTACCGGGCAACGCCGCCCGTGAGGCGTTGCTGCCGGCGTTGACGCAACAGGCCGGGATGACCATCGAGCGGGCGTCGAGCATGCTGGAGGTGGTCGAACGTGGGGCGCGGATGGCCGGCGCTCCGCTCGCCGGTCTCCTGATCGCGCTGATCGGTCCGGTCAACGTGCTGCTGGTGGACGCGGGGACCTTCGTGCTGGCGGCGTTGATCGTTGCCGTGTCGGGAGCGACGCAGCCCAAGACCGACGCCGCGCAGGAGTCATACCTCGGGGGCCTGCTGAAGGGGTTCGCCTTCCTGTGGCGGGACCGGCTGCTGCGCTCGATCGCGCTGCTCCTGGCCGTGACGAACATGCTCGACGTGGCCTACTACAGCGTGGTGCTGCCGGTGTACGGCGATCAGGTGCTGTCGGGCGCGGGCGCGGTCGGCCTGCTCATCGGCACCTCGGCAGTCGCCGGGGTCGTCGGTGGTATCGCATTCGGCTCGGTGGCCCACCGGCTGCCCCGCAGGCTGCTCTTCACCGTGGTCTTCATGTTGGTCGGGCTGCCCCGCTGTCTCGTCCTTGCCGCCGAACCCGCCCTGCCGTTGATCTTCGCGGTGGTCGCGGCGACCGGGTTCTGTGGCGGCATGATCAATCCGATCCTGCGCACCACGCAGTACCACCGCATTCCGGAGAACATGCGTGCCCGGGGGCTGGGCGCGATATCCGCCGCGGCCTTCGCGATGGTCCCACTCGGCCCGATCGTCGGAGGCGGTCTCATCTCCGCCGCCGGCCTCACCGGGACCCTGCTCATCTTCGCGGGCATCTACGCGGTGGCGACGTTGAGCCTCGGTCTCTTCAAGGTGTGGCGGGAGATCGATACGGCACCGAGCAAGCCACGAACGGAAACAGAGGAAATGCAGTGAGGCGATGCGGGGTCTGAACAACGGCACCGGTGTCCGGACAGCTCCGGTCGTCGGGATCATCGGCGGCCTCGGCCCGCTGGCGGGATCTCATCTGTACGAACGGTTCATCCGGTTGACCGCAGCCGAAACCGACCAGGATCACTTCTCCGCCGTCCTGCTCAGTCGGCCGTTTCCGAGCCGGATCGGGCACCTCAGTGGGGTGCCCGGTGTCGAGTCGCCCCTCCCCCACCTGGTCGCGGCGACCAGGTCCCTGCAGTCACTCGGATGCACGGTGGTGGCCCTCGCGTCGGCCACGACCCACGCCTACCGGGAGGACGTCCAGGAGCGGACCGGCGCCACCATCGTCGATGGGCTACGGGCGACCACGCGGGAGGTGGCCGCCCGTGGTGCCACTCGATGCGTGGTGTTCTGCACGGCACCAACTCGGCGGCGACGGCTGTACGAACCTTCGTGGCCGGACGATGTCGAACTGCACTATCCGACGAGGGCGGAGCAGGAAGCTCTGAACCAGCTCATCACCGCCGTGAAGAGCGGCCGGACCGGTCCGGCCGAGGTCGAGGCCCTCGACGAGCTTGTCAGCCGCTACCGCAACCGTGGTTTCACCGCCCTGCTCGGGTGCACCGAGCTACCGGTGCTGTGGTCGCCGCGCGAGCCGGACGCCACGGTCGTGTCGATCAACGACGCGATCGCAGCGGCGGCGATAGCCGCGATGAGCGAGCCTGCTGTCCTGGCCGACGCCGAACAGCTCAATTAGCGTCGGCGCGGCGATTCGGACCTCGGTGGTGACGAGTCGTCGTCACCGGTCTCATAGACCCGGCAGCGAACGGTATCCGACTGCGGTGATCAATTCAGCGACCGTCGCGTCGGTATCGGTGACGATCATGTGCAGAACCGAGGTGACGCACCTCTCGATGTCCTCGATCATGGTCGGGCTGTACTTGCTGCGGTCGTACTGCATCTCGAATTCGTACGGGGCTCCGCCGTTGACGATCAAGCTGAGCGGGTAGTTGTTCATCTCACGAACCCGCAGGTTCCGCGCGGACATGCCGCCCAACGCGGTCCGGACCGGATCGTCGACCGGATAGTTCCCGACCACCACGATGCTGTCGAACAGTGGTTCCCGCGGCGGAATCTCGCTCCATGCCGTGATGTCCGCGAGAGAGGTCTGTTCGGACGGCATTCGACTCCAGTCCGTCTGGATCTGCCGAAGCCACTCGTCGAGGCGTTGGTCACCGCGTCCGAGCCGCACGCGGACCGGGAGCGTGTTGATGAACAGACCGACGATCGTTTCCATCCCGGGCATGTCGGCGCGGCCGGACACGGTGGCCCCGAAGACCACGTCGGTGGCGTTGGTGAACCGGTTGAGCATCAGCGACCAGCTGGCCTGGAAGAGGGTGCTGGCGGTGATGTGCAGGCGTCGTGCGCAGTCCTGCACCGCCTCGGACAACTCCGCCGGCAGCTCTCGCTGGTGCACGCCGTACCCGGTGGCGTCGGACGGGGTGACCGGCAACCTCGTCGGCTCGGTGAATCCCGCGAGGTAGTTCTGCCAGTACCTCTCGTCCGCGCCGGCCTTCCGGTCCACCTGCCATTCGATGAAGTCCCGGAACGGACGACGGGCGGGCAGCCGCAGCTCCGTGCCGGCGACCAGGGCCTGATACACGGCCAGCGCGTCGCCGATGAGCATGGTGATGCTCCAGCCGTCGAACAGGATGTGATGTGTCTCCACCAGAATGCGCCAGGTCGCGGGACCACCCTTGATCAGAGTGACCCGGGCGATCGGGGCCCGTTCGAGATCGAAGGTGTTCCGCCTCCCGGCGTCGAGCAGGTCCTCCAGGGCCGCCCGCTGGTGCTCGTGATCGCGGTCCGACCAGTCCAAATGCGCGACCGGGAGGTCCACGTCGCGCTCGACCACCTGGAGCGGCGGGTACACCGCCTTCCAGGTGAATCGGGTACGCAGCATGGCAGCCCTGCGGGTCACCTCGTGCCAGGCCCGGGTCATCGCGTCGGCGTCGATGTCACCGAGCTCCCAGCTCACCTGCGTCAGGTAGACATCGGCGTTGGCAGCGGTGAGCGTGTGGAACAGGATGCCCGTCTGCAACGTGGACAGGGGATAGATGTCCTCGATGCCACGGCAGGAGCCGAACAGCCGCTTCAGGTCGGCCGTGGACAGGCCGCTGAGCGGGTAGTCGGACGCGGTGCGCCCTCCGCTGTCCGGCAGGCGGCAGAACTCGACGATCCGTTCCAACGCCCCGGTGAAGGCAGCGGCGACGCCTTCGACACGGCCATGGTCGAACTCGTTGCGGTCGTACGACCAGTGCACGACAAGGCGCCCGTCCTGGATCCGGGCATACGCTTCGATCGGGTAGGTACGAGGGCGGGTCGGTGCGTTCCCCGCCCGCAGCGAATCCGGTACCTGGCGGACCAGGGCGTCCCCGCCGGAGGGGGTGTCGATCCGGCCGAGGTAGTTGAACAGGACCTCGGCCTGCGGCAGATCGTCGATGCGGTGCTCGTCCGAGCACACGTGCCGCAGCAGGCCGAAGCCGATGCCGCGGCGGGGAACCGCACGCAACGTCTCCTTCGCCGCGATCAGACAACCACCGATGTCGGCGGGGTCGGGCAGGTCCAGGTGCACCGGGAAGATCGAGGTGAACCAGCCGACGGTCCTGGTGAGGTCGACGTCGTCGAAGAGCGGTTCCCGGCCGTGGCCCTCCAGATCCACCAACAGCCGTGGCGAACCCGTCCACGTGCCGAACGCCAGCGCCAGCGCGGTCATCAGCACGTCGTTGACCTGGGTCCGGTAGACGTCGGGCACCTCCTCGATCAGGGCACGGGTGGTGTCACGGGACACCACCGAGTGGAACTGCCCCATGTCGCCGTGGGTGCTCCGACCGGATGCCACCGCACCGTCACGCGGCAGGGACGACACCTCGCGGGGAACCGCCGAGCGCCAGTGACGTGCCTCGTCGGCCAGTTCGGCAGATCCGGCCAGATCGTGCAGGCGTCCAGCCCACGTCTGGAAGGAAGTGGTCTTGGCGGGCAGCACCGGATCGGTCCGGCCGTCGAGCAGCTGACGGCACACCGAATCGAGGTCCTCGATCAGGATGCGCCACGAGACGGCGTCCACGCAGAGGTGATGGATGATCACCAGCAACACCGGTCCGGCCCCGCGGCGATCCAGGTACACCGCTCGCACCATCCGGCCCGCCACCGGGTCGAGGGATTCGGCCGCCCTCGTCGCGTAGTCGTCCAGCAGGGCGCCGAGGTCCACGTCATCCACGGTGTCGCGATCCAGCCGCTCTTCCGGCCGGTACGCGTCCACAACCTGGGTCCAGGCCTCGCCGTCGAACGCCAATCTCGTCCTGAGCACGTCATGGTGCCGTACCAGATGGTCGACGGCGGCGCCGACGATCTCGGCGGGCAGGTCTGCGGTGATCTCCAACGCCAGGTACTGCGTCTGGTAGTCCCGGCGGGGGTCGCCGACCGACACGAAGGAACGCTGGATCGGGGTGAGGTGCACCGGCCCGGTGACCTCGCCCTGCTCGGCCAGGCACACAGCCACGCTCGCGTCGTCCGCCTCGGTCACGACCGCGGCCAGGTCGGCAAGGCTCTGGTGCTGGAAGAGCTGGTTGGGTTGCAGCCGCAGCCCGGCGGCCGCCGCCAGGGACGCCACTTCGATTGCGCGTATCGAGTCGCCGCCGAGCGCGAAGAAGTTGTCGTGCACTCCGATCTCGTCCACACGTAGCACTCGCTGCCACGCATCGCCCAGTGCTCGCTCCGCCTTCGTACGCGGCGCGACCAACGCCGGACGGTCGGCCGAGACGGTCGACGTCGGAAGTGCGTTCACGTCGACCTTGCCGTTGCGGTTGAGCGGCAGGGAGTCGACGACGACGAACGCCGACGGCACCAGGAAGCTCGGCAGGCGACTCGACAGGTTGGCACGCATCGCTGCGGACATCTGGCCGGGATCAGCCGTGTCGTGTGCGACCACGTAGGCCACCAGTCGCTTGACGCCAGACGAATCCTCTCGCGCCACCACAATCGCCTGACGAACGGCGGGATCGGCGGTCAGGTGACTTTCGATCTCGCCGGGCTCGATCCGGACACCGCGGATCTTTACCTGGTGGTCGCTACGGCCGAGGAATTCCAGCGTCCCGCCGGGGAGCCACCGGACCAGGTCGCCCGTGCGGTACATCCGACTGCCGGGTTCGCCGAAGGGATCGGGCAGGAAGCGCTCGGCCGTCATGCCCGGCTGGTGGAGATAGCCACGGGCGAGTTGCACACCCGCCAGGTACAGTTCGCCGACCGCACCCTGCGGGACGAGGTTCCCGGCGGAATCGAGGACGTACAACCGGGTGTTCCACACGGCGCCGCCAAGCGAGGCCTTCTCTTCTCCTGGCCGCAGGTTGCACCCGGTGACCTGGATCGAGGCCTCGGCTGGGCCGTACTGGTTGTGCAGCACGGCATCGAAGGTCTGATGGAAGCGGTTCACCAGATCCGTGGTGATGGCCTCGCCACCGCAGATCACCAGACGCAGCGTCGCGCAGTCCGCGACTGCCGGCTCGGCGACGAAGAACCGCAGCATGGACGGCACGAAGTGCGCGACGGTGATTTGCGTGTCCCGGATCAGTTCGGCGAGGTACCTCGGGTTTCCCTGCTCACCGGGCCGCGCCAGGACCACCGCGGCTCCGGCGCTCAGCGGCCAGAAGATCTCCCACACCGAGACGTCGAAGCCGAACGGGGCCTTGTGCAGCACACGGTCGTCCGCCGACAGTTCGTGCTCGGCCTGCAGCCAGGAAAGGTAGTTCACGACGCCCTCGTGCGGCGTGACCACACACTTGGGACGGCCTGTGGATCCCGACGTGTGGATGGCGTACGCGAGGTTCTCGGGAACGGTGGTGCTGAACGGCGGGGTGGAGGGGTACTTCTCGGTGACGGCCCAGTCGCGTTCGATGACGTAGGTCGCGATGCCGTCCATCGCGGAAGTCAGGGTCTTCTCGGTCCGGGTGATCAGCATCGACGCGCCAGCGTCGGTGAGCAGCGAAGCCATCCGGTCCACGGGCTGGTCCGGATCCAGCGCCAGATAGACGCCACCGGCCTTGAGGATGGCGAGGAGGGCGATGACGACCTCGACGGAGCGCTCGACGCAGACGCCGATCGTCGACTCGGTCCCCGCGCCGAGGGCACGCAGGTGGTGGGCCATCGCGTTGGCGCGGTCGTCGAGCTCGCGATAGGTCAGGCGGACGTCCTCGGCGATCACCGCGATCGCGTCCGGTGTGCGTTCCGCCTGCGCCTGCACGAGTTCGTGCAGGCAGCGCCCACCTACACCCGGGCGGCCGGTGTCGTTCCACTGCGTCAGGAGACGAACGCGCTCCCGCTCGGCGAACATCGGCAGGTCGGACAACCTGCTGTCCGGCCGGGCCACGATTCCCTCGAGCAGTGCGGTGAGGTTGTCCGCGAACCGCTCGATGGTGGACCCGTCGTACAGGTCCGTGGAGTACTCGATCTGGCCGACGAAATCTTGACCGGTCCCGCTGAACTCGACGGAGAGATCGAACTTGCTCGTCCGCGTCCCGACCCGCAGGGACTCGACGTGCAGGCCAGACAGCGTCAGGTCGTTGTCGTGTGCGGAGGTGTGCCCCGCCGAGGAAAGCCGGGCCGAATCGAGGTTCTGCGGTTCGTAGACCTGGAAGTTCACCTGGGCCAGCGGATTCACGTTCAGCGTGCGCGTCGGCCGCAGTTCGTTCACCAGCTTCTCGAACGGCAGGTCCTGGTGCTCGTAGGCATCGAGCGCGGTGTGGCGGACCCGCCTGACGAGTTCGGTGAACGGTGGATCACCGGCAAGATCGGTTCTGAGCACCAGGTTGTTGACGAAGAAGCCGACAAGCGGCTCAAGTTCGACGTGGCCCCGGCCGACGACCGGCGAGCCGACGACGATGTCGGTCTCGCCGGAGTACCGGGACATCTGCACCTTGAACGCGGCCAGCAGCACCATGAACAGCGTCGCGTCCTGTGCCGCGGCGACTGACCGCAACAGCGACTGAGTCCGCTCGGGCACGGTGAAGACGTGATCGGCACCGCCGAAGGACGGCGCGGCACGGCGTTGCCGGTCCGCGGGCAGGGTGAGTATCTGGGGCGCCCCGCTCAGCCGCTCGCTCCAGTGGGCGAGTTCCCGCCGCAGGCGCTCACCGGACATCGTCCGGCGCTGCCAGGCGGCGAAGTCCGGGTACTGCACGGCGAGTGCCGGCAAGGTCGCCGGCGCCCCGTCGCGTGCCGCGGCGTACAGCGTGGCGATCTCCCGGAACATCACGCCGAGCGACCACTGGTCGGTCACGATGTGGTGCAACGTGATGAGCAGGACATGGTCGTCGGCGGCCAGCTCGATCAGCTTGATCCGGAGCAGCGGGCCGCTTTCCAGATCGAAGGGGACTCTGGCCTCGGCCATCGCCAGTCGGACGGCTTCGGATTCCCCGTCCGGCACCCCGGCCAGACTCACCACCGGGATCTCGACAGGACGGGGTGCCTCGATCACTTGGACGGGGGTCGCCGCACGCATGGCCACCGTGGTCCGCAACGCCTCATGACGGGCGACGACGCCGGTGACCGCGTTCTGCAGGGCGGACCGGTCCAGTGGGCCTCGCAGCCGGTAGGCAAGCGGCGCGTTGTACAGAGAGCGGTCAGGCAGCAGGCGGTCGAGCGTCCACAACCGTTGCTGGGCGAACGAGAGCGGCAGGTCCGAGGCTCGATCGACCGGGACGATCCGATTCGACCTGCCTTCTCTGGCGAGCAAGAGATCCAGCAGCCGCTGTCTCTTCGCGACCGATTGAGCTCGTGAAACTGCGCTCATCCTGCGATGCCCTCGCTTCCGACGCCGCGTGAGGCGGACTCACCAGGTTCGGTGCCCACTATGGCTTTGCATGCTGGTACAGCAACGACACGTCCATGGTCGGTGGACAGCTACGACACCGCTGGTCGGGCGCGTTGCCCTTGATGCACATGGGAGTGCTACGGGCCGGGTACGGGGATGACGGCGACGGTCGGGGCCACGTCTCGCCAATCGGCCGGCATACATACGCCCTGCCAAGCCGCTGCCCTCCGCGGCCCGGACACGCATTCCGTAGGTTACCCGTACCCCATCGGGCGCGGGCCGCGGTCACCAGCAGATACCGGCGCCCACGCCGATGACGTCGGTGACCCTCGATCGTCCGTGCCAGACCAGGCGCGGGATCCACCATGAGCGAGCAGCGAAGCCACGTGAAAGAAATCGTGATGCGGGAGCCCGTCGATGAAGCAGCCAGTCAGCCGGGGAGGACCAGTGGGCACTCGATGAACGCCGCGCCCGGTCCAGGAGCTCACACCGACGTCCCTTCCGTGTCGCGGGCCGCCGCCGAGGACGCCAGCCCGCACGGGCCGACCCCGGAGGAGTACCACCGGCAGGTCGTCGAGTGGAACGCGACCGACGTGGCGCGGCCCGTCACGCCGGTCCACGTCCAGGTCGCGGCACAGGCCGCCGCGCGCCCGGACGCGGTCGCCGTGACCGACGGAACGCGGTCGCTGACCTACGCGGATCTCGACGCCAAGGCCGGGCGGCTGGCTCGGCGTATGCGTGAGGCAGGCGTGGCGCCGGAGGTCACCGTGTCGATCTGCCTGCCGCGCTCGATCGAACTCATCATCGCCATGTTGGCCGTGCTCAAGGCCGGCGGCGCCTACATCCCCCTGGACCCGGAGCATCCCGCCGCACGCATCGAGTACTCGCTGACGGACTGTGGCGCTCCCATCCTGATCACCACCGACGACGTCCGCGCCCGGCTCTCCGTCCCCGAGGGCGTACGAGTCCTTCGCCCGGACGCGCAGGGCGACGTTCTGGACGACGTACCGGCAGATCCCGGCAATCTCGCCTACGTGATCTACACGTCCGGGTCGACGGGACGGCCGAAGGGCGTCGCGGTGGAGCACGCGGGCCTCGCCAATCTGGTGGCGTGGCACCTGGATTCCTACCGGATCAACGATGTCGACCACATCGGTCAGTTCGCCGCCGTCGGGTTCGACGCGTCGGTGTGGGAGATCTGGCCCGCGCTGGCCGCCGGAGCCACGCTGCACATCGCCGGCGAAGACGTACGGATGCGGCCCGACCTGCTGCTGAACTGGTTGGCGGACAACCGGATAACGGTCACGTTCCTGCCGACTCTGCTCGCCGCCGAGGTCCTGAAGCTGCCGTCCCCCCCGGGCCTGGTGCTGCGCGCGCTGCTCACCGGTGGCGACAAGCTGGGCGAGCGACCTCGGACCGACGCCGGATATGAGCTGGTCAACCACTACGGGCCGACGGAGGCCAGCGTGGTGACCACGGCCGGTGTCGTGCCGCCACGCGCCGGTTCGTGGCGGGCACCTTCGATCGGACGGCCGATCGACAACGTCCGCACCTACATTCTCGACCACGCCTCGCGACCGGTTGCCATTGGTGACACCGGTGAGCTGCACATCGCCGGCACGAGCCTCGCCCGCGGCTACCTCGGCAGCCCGGGCCTGACCGCCGAGCGATTCGTTCCCGACCCGTTCGCGGCCCGGCCGGGTGGGCGGATGTACCGCACGGGAGATCTCGCCCGCTACCGCCCCGACGGGACGATGGAGTTCGTCGGGCGAATCGACAGTCAGGTCAGCATCCGCGGTGTCCGGGTCGAGACCGGCGAGATCGAAGCCAGGCTCAGAGAACACCCGGCAGTGGCTGACGCGCTGGTCGTGGCGCACGTCGACGAGCGTGAGAACACCTACCTTGTCGGCTATGTGACTCCTGCGACGGACGGGGCGATCGACCTCGACGCCGTTCGCGGACACCTGGTTGATCACCTGCCGGCCACGATGGTCCCGGCAGGCCTCGTGCCGCTGCAGCGGTTTCCCGCGACGCCGAACGGAAAGGTGGATGTCGGCAGTCTCCCGGCACCCGGGCCGTCCGGCACCGACACGCCGCGAGACCCCCTCGAAGCTGTGATCGGCACGATCTGGGCTCTGGTGCTGGACCTGCCCGAGCCTGACCAGATCGACATCCATGCGAACTTCCTCATGATGGGCGGCCACTCCCTACGCGCGCATCAGGTGGTCACCCGCGTCAACGCGACCTTCGACACCAGCCTGTCCGCCCGCGCCCTGTTCAGCGCTCCCACGATCGCGTCGTTCGCCGACGCGGTACGCCGCACCGGCACGCCAGAGCGGATCGACACCGTCACCCGGCTGGCCCGACAGATCGACGAGATGTCCGACGACGACGTCGACCGGCTACTCGCCGAGCACTAGGCCGTCGGAGCACCCCTGACCGAAGGATGGAAAGGAGAGCAGGCAGATGACCTCGACCGAGGATGCCGACCAGTCGTACCTCGTCGTCGTGAACGACGAGGAGCAGTACTCGATCTGGCCGGAGGGCCGCGAGGTTCCAGCTGGCTGGAAGCCGGTGGGCACAGCCCGATCGAAGCAGGACTGTCTCGACCACATCGAGTCGGTGTGGACCGACATGCGACCGCGCAGTCTGCGCGAGCGGATGGCGGCTTCCTGAGCGCGCCGACCATTCGACGGCACGGGAGTGGTGAGGAGTGAGGTGAACGAGATTCCGTCGAAGGCCTCCGTCGTGATCATCGGTGGCGGAGTGATCGGGGTCAGCGCTGCGTACCACCTGGTCGCCGCCGGAGTGCGCGACGTCGTGCTGATCGAGCGCGGTGCTCTCGGCTCCGGATCCACCTGCCGTGCCGCGGGTGGAGTCCGCGCCCAGTTCTCCGATCGCGTCAACATCGAGCTCGCAACGCGCAGTCTCGAGACGTACCAACGTTTCGGCGAACGCTTCGGCCAGGACATCGACCTCCGGCAGGTGGGTTACCTGTTCCTGGTGGACGACCCGGATACCGTGGCCGAGTTCGAGGCAGCCGTCGCCCTGCAGAACGACCTCGGCGTGCCCAGTCGGATGGTCTCGGTCCCCGAGGCACAGCGCCTGTCGCCGTTGATCAGCACCGACGGGCTCGTGGCGGCGGTGTACTCGCCGACGGACGGACACTGCACTCCCGAGTCGGTGGTGCTCGGGTTCGCCACCGCAGCCCGCAGGCTCGGCGCGCGGCTGGTCACCAACTGCGCAGCGACCGGTATCGAACAGGACGGGGACCGGATCGTCGCGGTCGGCACGCAGGGCGGGCGGATCGAGACCGACACGGTCATCTGCGCGGCGGGTGCCTGGTCGCGCGAGGTGGGTACCTGGGCCGGTGTCGACCTGCCCGTCGTCCCGTTACGGCGGCAGCTCGTGCTCACCGAGCCGGTGGCCGACCTCGATCCCGCGACACCTTTCACCATCGACTTCGGAACCGCGTTCTACTTCCGCGCCGAGGGCGCGGGATTGTTGCTGGGAATGTCCGATCCGAATGAACAGCCCGGGTTCACCACCGACTGGTCGGAGGACTGGCTGACGGATGTGGCCGCGGCCGTGCAGCGAAGGGCACCCGCGCTCACGGATGTCGGCCTCACCACCGGTTGGGCAGGCCTTTACGAGATGACCCCCGATCACAACGCGCTGATCGGGACCGGCGGTGACGGCAGGTTCCTCTACGCCGCCGGGTTTTCCGGGCACGGCTTCATGATGGGTCCCGCGGTCGGTGAGGTCCTCCGGGACCTCTTCCTGCAGCGGCCGACCTTCACCGACATCAGCGGATTTCACGCGGGCAGGTTCGCCGACGCCGCGAGCCGTCGCGAACTGAACGTCGTGTGATCACTAACGAGAGGCTTGGGATGACTGACAGCACCGGCCGCACCCCGCGGCGCATTTCGATCTTCGACACGACCCTGCGGGACGGCGAGCAGGCCCCGCGCAACGCGATGAGTCCGCAGACGAAACTCGACCTCGCCCTGCGGATCGAGGCACTCGGCGTCGACGCCGTCGAGGCCGGCTTCCCCGCCTCGTCGGCGAAGGATGTCGAGGCCACCCGCCTGATCTCCGCGGCACTCACCACCGCGCGGGTCGCGACCTTGTGCCGCGCGGCTCGCGGTGACGTCGAAACCGCGGTCGAGGCGGCCGGCACCAGGAACCACCAGTTGCAGGTCATCGCCACCGCCAGCGAGATCCACCTCGAGCACAAGCGTGGCATCACCCGTGACACCGCGTTGCGGGAGCTGCACGACGCCATCTCGCTGGCCTCCTCGCTCGGCGTCCCGTTCATCACCCTGGCGATGGAGGACTCCAGCCGCGGCTCGATCGACCTCCTGCGCGCGACCGTCGAGACCGCGCTGGAGGCCGGTGCGACCCAGATCGGCGTCGGGGACACGATGGGGTGTTCGACCCCGGGTGAGTTCGGCGAGCTGGTCGCGACGGTCCGGGAGTGGACGCCGGCGTCGGCGAGCCTCACCGTGCACTGCCACAACGACTTCGGGCTCGCACTGGCCAACACCATGGCGGCCATCGAGGCCGGTGCGGACGAGGTCCAGGTGACGCTGGGCGGCGTCGGCGAACGTGCGGGCAACACGGCACTCGAGGAGGTCGTCGGTCTGCTGGCGTACAAGAGTGACGTCTACGGGGCCACGACCGACGTCAAGACCGAGGGAATGTACGAGGTCTACTCCGCGATCCGCGCGGCGATCGGGCTCGAGGAGCCACGCAACAAGGCGCTGTTCGGCACGTACGCCTTCGCCACTGTGGCGGGCATGCACCAGCAGGGGATGCTGCAGAACCCCTTGACCTACGAGTACGTCGAGCCGGGCCGGTTCGGTCGCGAGTCGCAGCTGCTGGTGGCCCGCCACTCCGGCCGCGCGGTGCTGCGGCACGTAGCCGCACAGGCCCAGCTCGACCTCTCCGAAGACACGGTGGACCGGCTGTACGAGAAGCTCGTCAACGGACGTGCCGACGGCGACTGCGTCCAGCTCAGTGTCCTGCGTGAGGAGATCGTCGCCGAGATGGCGAGCGTCGCGGAGTCGGCCCGATGACCGGCAGGACGCTGGCTGAGAAGCTGTGGCAGCGCCACGTCGTTCGAGAGCTCGACGAACGCACCGATCTGCTGTACATCGATCTGCACCTGATCCACGAGGTGTCGTCGCCCCAGGCGTTCGAAGGTCTCAAGCTGTCCGGCCGCAAGGTCCGTCGCCCGGAACTCACGCTCGCGGTCGAGGACCACAACGTTCCGACCCACTCGCTGACCATCGCCGACGACGCGAGCAGGGCGCAGATCGACGCCTTGCGCGCCAGTTGCGCCGAGCACGACATCGAACTGTATTCCATGGGCGACGCCAGCCAGGGCATCGTGCACGTCGTCGGTCCGGAGCTCGGCCTCGTGCAGCCCGGAATGCTGGTGGTGTGCGGCGACAGCCACACGTCGACCCACGGCGCCCTCGGCGCACTCGCCTTCGGCGTGGGAACGAGCGACGTCGAGCACGTACTCGCCACGCAGACGCTCGCGGTCGCCCGCCCCAGGACCATGGCGGTCGAGTTCACCGGGCTGCCGCCGGCGGGCACCGAGGCGAAGGACATCATCCTCTCGGTCATCGGCGCCATCGGTACCAACGGCGCACAGGGCTTCCTCATCGAGTACCGCGGTGAGGCGGTGCGCTCGTTGTCCATGGAAGGCCGGATGACCATGTGCAACATGAGCATCGAGGCTGGTGCGCGGGCCGGCATGATCGCCCCGGACGACGTCACGCTCGCCTATCTGCGGGACCGGCCCTACGCGCCCTCGGGCGTCGCCTGGCAGGACGCGGTGTCGGACTGGGAGACGCTGGTAACGGACGACCCGGACGCCTTCGACCGGGTGGTTCGTATCGACCTCGCCGGGCTCAGCCCCCACGTCACGTGGGGAACCAACCCCGGGCACGCCCTTCCGCTCGACGCGACGGTGCCCTCGCCCGAGTCGTTCACCGATCCGGTCGAGCGCGCGAGCGCCGAGCGCGCGCTCGAGTACATGGACCTGCGGCCGGGTACGCGCATGCGCGACATCCCGATCGACACGGTCTTCATCGGTTCGTGCACGAACGGGCGGATCGAGGACCTGCGGGCGGCGGGAGAGATCCTACGTGGCCGCCGGGTCAAACCCGGTGTCCGAATGCTCGTGGTCCCTGGCTCCGGCCGGGTGCGCGTCCAGGCCGAGCAGGAGGGCCTGCATGAGGTCTTCAAGGCGGCGGGTGCCGAGTGGCGCCTGCCCGGCTGCTCGATGTGCCTGGGCATGAACTCGGACCGGATCTCCGGCAGTGAACGGGTGGCATCCACGTCGAACCGAAACTTCGAAGGGCGGCAGGGCGGCAGGGCCCGTACCCATCTGGTCTCTCCCGCCGTCGCGGCGGCAACGGCGGTGACCGGCAGGCTCGCCGCCCCACACGATCTGGTCTGAGAGTAGGCATGGAACCGTTCTCCACACACACGGGCCGGGCCGTCGTGCTCCGGCGCAGCAACGTCGACACCGATCAGATCATCCCGGCCGAGTTCGGCAAGCGGATCTCACGGCACGGCCTCAAGGACGCCCTGTTCGCGCGGTGGCGAAAGGATCCCGCCTTCATCCTGAACTCCAAGGAGCACGAAGGCGCGACGGTGCTGATCGCGGACACGAACTTCGGCACCGGAAGCTCCCGTGAGCAAGCGGTCTGGGCGCTGCGCGACTGGGGATTCGTGGTGGTCGTCTCGACCCGCTTCGGCGACATCTTCCACCGCAACGCACTGCGCAACGGCCTGCTGGCGGTCGTCCTGCCGGACGAGGCCGTCGCGTCGCTGATGGACCGCGCCGAGGCCGATCCCGCCTTCGAGATCAGCGTCGACCTGACGACGTGCGAGGTGACGGCCGGCCAGGACCGTTGGTCGTTCAGCATCGACGACCGGGCACGCTGGCTGCTGCTCAACGGCCTCGACACCATCGAAGTGACACTGCGCAACGCGGCGGACATCGCGGACTACGAGCGGGGCCGGCCCTCGTGGCTTCCCGAGATCCGACGAGGTGGTAGACCAACGCGAACCAAGGCGGACACGCGGTGACGAGCGCAGCGCCCCCCGGCAGGGTCGCGCGTCGCCTGGCCCGGATACCCGCCGACGGCCTCAGCGAGTTGATCGAGGCGGGACGCAGGATGGGGGCGGTGGACCTCGCGTTGGGCAGCCCCGGGTGGCCCCGGCCGCCGCAGGCGATGATCGACCAGGCGTGTGCCGCACTGCGGGACGGCAACAACCAGTACGGCGACATGCGCGGCAACACCGAACTCCGGGCCGAACTCGGCAAGTCGTTCCGGACGCCGGCCGATCCGGAGACCGAGCTCACCATCACGGTGGGTGCGGCCGAAGGGCTGGCTGTCGCGATGCTCAGCATCCTCGATCCGGGTGACGAGATCGTCGTGTTCGAGCCGTTCTTCGAGCCG
The DNA here is from genome assembly GCF_040640035.1 of Micromonospora sp. NPDC023633. Lineage (NCBI taxonomy): Bacteria > Bacillati > Actinomycetota > Actinomycetes > Micromonosporales > Micromonosporaceae > Micromonospora > Micromonospora sp. NPDC023633. Next base: position 101,356 of record NZ_JBFABB010000004.1, read on the forward strand.
TATCTGGTCTCGATCGCGACGGCGTCGGCCGTGCCGAAATTCGTCCGGGTCCGGCCGCCCGACTGGCGGTGGGACGCCACGACACTCGCCGCCGCGATCGGTCCCCGTACCAGGGCGATCCTGGTGAACACGCCCAACAACCCCACTGGCCACGTGCTGGAGGAGGACGAGTGGGCGGTCATCGCGGAACTGTGTGAGCGGCACGATCTGCTGGTCATCTCCGACGAGGTGTACGCGTCATACGTCTACGACGGCGGACAGCACATCTCAGCAGCGGACGTACCGGGGCTGCGGGACCGTGCGATCGTGGTCGGCAGTTTCTCGAAGAGCCATGCCATCAGTGGCTGGCGGATCGGTTTCCTCCGTGCCGCGCCCGAACTTACCCGCGCCATGCGCAACATCCACATCGGCCTCACGGGCGGGGCTCCGGCGCCCCTGCAACAGGCCGTGGCCCGTTCGGGATCGGTTGGCGGGCAGGAGTGGGATCCACGGCCGGAGCTTCAGCAACTGCGGAACAAGGCACTACGCATCTTCCGCGGTGTGGGGTTGCAGTGCTCGTCTCCCCGTGGCGGTTGCTATGTCGTCGCCGAACTCGGGCCGTACGGTCGGGAGGATTGCCGGTCCTTCGTTCGCAGACTGGCGATCGACCTGGGTGTGCTCCTCGTGCCGGGACAGCTCTTCTTGTCCGACCGGACATCGGACTCCGGCTTCGTTCGCATCGCATTCAACAAGCCGCACGCATATCTCGACACCGCGCAGGGGCGGCTGGCGACCCTGGAGCCCAAGCGGTGACGGCCACGCTTCTGAGGAGGTCGCAGTGACGGTGATCGCCGTTGTTCCTGGTGATGGAATCGGACCAGAGGTGACGGAGGAGGCCGTCAAGGTCCTCGACGAACTTCAGCTCGGGCTCGAATTCGACCATCTCGACGACGTCAACGCCGAGACGTTCCGGAAGACCGGAGCGGGCCTGTCCCCGGAGAACTTCGCACGGATACGTTCCGCGAAATCGGTGTTGTTCGGCGCCATGGGCGCCCCGGGCATCAACAATTCGGAGTACGGCCGGGGCGTGCTGATCAAGATGCGTTTCGAGCTCGATCTGTACGTGAACCATCGGCCGGCGTTCCTGTGGGACGCCCGGCTGAGCCCCCTGCGGGACGAACGGCGCAGGAACGTCGACTGCGTCATCGTGCGAGAGAACTCCGAGGGGCTTTACGTCGGAGTTGGTGGCCGGATCCGCCCCGACACACCGGAGGAGATCGCGATCGACGAAGACGTGAACACCTACCACGGTGTCTCACGTGTACTCGAGTACGCGTTCTCGATAGCCAGAAAATCGGTGTGCCTGGTGGACAAGTCGAACGCCGTTCCCAACGGAGGGGCGCTGTGGCAGCGTTGTTGGCGCGACGCGGTCGAGCGGCGTCCCGACATCGACTGCTCCCACCTCTTCGTCGACGCCGCGGCGATGAAACTGATCGCCGACCCGTCGGCGTTCGACGTCATCGTGACCAACAATTCCTATGGTGACATCTTGAGCGACCTCACCGCCGAGCTGGCCGGCGGCATCGGCATGGCGGCATCGGCGAACCTGAACCCGAAGACCGGGTTCGGCGTGTACGAACCGGTCCACGGCAGCGCACCGGACATCGTGGGGCAGGGTACGGCGAATCCCGTGGGGGCCATCCTCAGCGCCGCGCTCCTCTGTGACGGCATCGGACTTCCCGAGGCGGCATCGGCGATACGTGGAGCGGTTTCGACAGCGGTGTCAGCGGGGCGCTGCACGCCCGACATCGGCGGCTCGTTGAGCACTCGGGAGGCTGGCGCCGCCATTCGCGCAGAGCTTCGGTAACACCCACGACGAGCCGCGCAGACTCGGCAGTCGGGCCCGGACGAGTCGCGGGGGTGGCAGGGCGGGTACGCCGCTCAGGACGTCATCGAGGTTCTCTCTACCTCGTTGATCGCCCGGGGCGGTCGGACCCGCCTGGCCACCATCGCCGGTTCCGTTCCTGACCGCAGTCGTCGTCGTGCCACGGCAGCGCCGTTGCTCCAACCGGGTTCGCCCAACCTGGAGTTTCGGCGGCTGGCCGACACGATCGACGAGCGAGTCTGCCGGCTGCGCCGCCGCAAGCGGTCACGCCGTCTCCTCCTCTCTCGCCAAGGACCCGGCTGGGAGCCGGTACACCTCGGCAACCGGTGGGCGATCGGCGGGAGCGCTAACGACTCTGTGGCGCCCCTGGCTGCTTGGCCGCGCCGAGTGCTCGGAGGCTGTCCTGATAGACCTGCTCTGCCTCGCCGGGGGTGGCGCCGATCGCGGTGATTCCGAGTTTTCCGTACACACACGCCGCGCTCAGCAGGTGCAGGACCGCGCCAGTCCCGCGACGCGGGTCGAAGGCGTTGGCTCCCAGGCGGTCGATGACGTCGCCGGGACGGCAGCCGCGGAAGTGGGGAACCCACAGGTGGTCCGTGCCTACGTAGGCCTTGGCGCGCCCGCCGTTCACGACCTGGCCGGTGGTGCCGTCGACGGAACCGCCGGTCACCAGCAACGTCGTACCGAACGGGTGCGTCGTGCCACCGAAACGCAGGTTGGTCTCGCACAACAGGATCTCGTAGCCATCGCGCCCGGCGGCCAGGAAGTCCAGGCTGAACAGGCCGATGACGCCCAGTGCGGCCAAGGCATCCACCACGCGGCGGGCGTTGGCGCGCAGCACCGCTCGGTATCGGTCGTCCGCGGGAGCGCGGCATCCCACGTAGACCATTCCGTCGAGGATCTGGTCCTGGGTGGCGATCACCTCCGGCGTCCCGTCCGGGGTGATGCTGGCGAGCGTGCTCGGCGAACGGAGGTCCGGCGTCGTGAGGTACCGCTCCACGACGGCGCCCCGGGCGGAGATCTCCTTCGCGAACGACGTCCAGGTCTCGTCCTGCGCGGTGAACCTGATCCGGGCCTGGGTCAGGCGTCCGTTCGGCATGGCTTCGACGATGGCGTTACCGAGGCCTCCATAACCATCGTCCAGCTTCAGCATGACCGGGCCGTCCCGGATCAGTCGAGCCGCGACAGCCTCCGCCTCCTCGACGCTGGCCAGTCCGCCGGTGCCCGTAACCGTCGCGACGCGGGCGCTTTCGGCGAGCGCCCGGCTGCCGGACTTCGTTCCCAGGGCGGCCAGCCGCGCGGGCGCGCCGTACAGCGGAAGCCCGGTCAGCTCGGACAGCCGTTCCTCGTGTTCGGTCACGACGAAGGGAAACAGCCATGCATCGCTGCCCGCCACCAGCGCGATCTCGTGGCACATCGCGGGGTCGGCGAGGATCCTGTGCGTCAAGGGACGCAGTTCGGTGTTCTCGGTCAGGCCCGCCGGCATCATCCGCAGCCGGGCGCGGGCACCCGCCGGATCGGGCAGGAAACTCAGGTAGTAGTCGACGACCTCGGGGGCAACGGGCACCGAGGACAGGAAGACCAGGGAGACGGCGGGCTCGCGCAACATGAGCAGGAGGAAAAGGAGTCGCTCCTCGTAGCGGGCATAGCCCTCGATGTGTGTCAGTTCCCTCGGCGGAAGGGTGAGGGAGGGAAGCACGACCACTGTTCCGCTCGTGGGCGTGAACGTCGGCAGTCGCGGGTGCCTCCTGGCGAACTCGAGACGAAGCTCCTCTGCGGAGGCGACGCAGCTTCGTCTCGTCATGACCACATCGCCAAGGTCCCATCAGTTGTGAGGCCGATGAACATGGCAACCGACACCCTGCGCCCGTCCTGCCCGCCTGCCACAGAGTGGTAGAAGCGCGGGTTGAACACCAGGGCGTCACCCGGCTCCGGTCGCACCGTCACCGACTGGAAGCCCGCCACCACCTCCCGGTCGTAGCCGAACCCGATCCGGGCTGCTTCGTCCGCCGGTTCCCATGTCCGGCGCCAGATGGTGGTCGCACCCCCGACGGGCGGCATCATCAGGTAGACGTTGATCGCCAGTTGGGCGACGAGCTTCTGGTCGAAGAGCCCACGTGGGAATTCCCGTGCCACGTCGTCGAAGTGGACCCGCAGCCCGCCGTTCGACTCCCGGATCGTGCCGGCCATGACCGGGCGGCCCGCTATCCGGGCGGCCTCCGGCGGGGCGCCCCACACCTCGCCGAGCCGCTCCAGGCAGATCCGCAGCGGATCGAGGTCCAGGTCGGCCGCTTCCCACGCCGTGCGCGCCGACTCGACGTGCGTCCAGTAGCCGGGATCGAGCTGGCCATCGGTGACGAAGTCGTTGACCGTCGGGCCGAACCGCAGCACGGGCGGGTTGACCCGTTCCGGGTTGACCGAGCTCAGCGGCATCCGGTCCACCAGCCCGGCCAGATCGGTCCACAGTTGGGCGGGCAGGAATTCGCGTGCGTGCACGCACGCGAGGGTTCCGTTGGCCAACCGGACCAATTGATCCTTGGTCAGCTCGGTCACGACCTCCTCACTGAATAGCGGATCCTCGGCTGTCAGGGCGAGAGTCATGGTCGTAGTCCCATCGGCTCAGTGCGAGAGCGGTGACTTGATGTTGGCCGCTGCCCATGCCCGTTCGAGGACAGGTCCCTGGCACCGCGCCATCTGCCTCTTCCCTGGCCACACCAGGTCTGGCGGCCGGCTGACTGGCACGGTACTGCTCTCGTCAGCCTCCATGGCGACGTCGGGGGTGCCAGCCGGGCGGGGGTGGCGGCCGATCGCAGCGAGATTCCGATCCGCACCCACCTGCCGCGAGCAGAGGGGCCGTACCCACCGCCGATCGGCGTCACCTTCAGCCATGGCCCGGACACCCTCGACGGCCCGACCTGCCCGGGCAACACACGATCCCACCAGCGAGGCCCGCACGATCACATTGGCTACCGTCAGTGCGGCGTACGAACACAGCCGCGATCTACACCTCGCATTCGAGCCCGACCGCGGCTACTGGCACTTCGTCCTCTACATCGAACCGCCGATGGAGCCGGGCAGCGGCCTCAACTCCGGCAAGGTGATCGACACCTGCACCAGCCGATATGCCGCGGAATGGATCAACAGACTCACGCCTTGCGCCCCTGACGCCCTCCATGTCGCCCTCGTTGGCAAGATCGATTCTCCGAGTCTGTGGCACGCCTGCGCCTACGACGATCCCGACTCACCGTCGGCGGCCGCCCGCACCGGGTGCGTCTGCTGGCGGACCTTCTACGACCCTGTGACGTGTCTGCCCGTCGCCGCCAACCACTACCGCACGGTCAGTGGCAACCACGAGAACTGGCGGCACCACACCTTCGCCCCTCTCGCACTTCCCGAGAAGGAACGTCTCGAGAGGCTCATCATCGACCACGAGGCGCACACGATCTGGTACGGACCGACTAGGGCACGCTGCACTTCCTGCCCGAGGCGCGGGGAGCTGGCTACAGCGTGGGCCACAACGGCGGCGGCCCTGCGGAACTGGCCCGCATGATCGAGAAGATCGTGAAGTCGGATGGACACGAGGTGATCGCCGGGACGCCGAGCGGCGCGCCAAACGAGAAGGTGCTGTCCTGGGTGAGCAGCAAGGCAGCAGACCGTACGCAGGAACTGCGGCTTGCGGGCCGGCAAGGCGCGCTACGTCGGCGTCTCCAACTACGACTCCGCGCAGACCGAGCGGGCCGCCGCGATCCTGCGCGACCTGGGTACGCCGCTGCTGATCAACCAGCCGTCGTACTCGATGCTCAACCGCTGGACGGAGGACGACGGCCTGCTGGACACGCTGGAGCGGGTCGGCGCGGGCTGCATCGCGTACAGCCCGCTCGCCCAGGGCCTGCTCACCGACCGCTACCTGGGCGGCATTCCCGAGGACTCCCGGGTGCGCACGAGCGTCTTCCTCAGCGAGGGCGACCTCGGCGAGGAGAAGATGGCCACCATCCGGGCGCTCGGCGCGGTCGCCGAGCGACGCGGCCAGTCGCTGGCCCAGCTCGCGCTCGCCTGGGCGCTGCGCGACCCCCGGATGACCAGCCTGATCATCGGGGCGAGCAGCGTGGCGCAGCTGGAGGCGAACATCGCGGCCCTCGACAACCTCGACCTCACCGCCGAGGAGCTCGCCGAGATCGAGCACCACCTCGGCTGACCCGCAGCGCCTCCGGCGCCGGCGTCAGTAGATGTCGGCGTACGGCGACGCCCGGGAGAACGCCCTGAGCGCGTCGAGGTCGTAGCCCTCCTCGAAGTTGGTCAGCTCCGTCAGCAGGTCCTCCGGCTCGTACCGGTACCGACCGGCCCAGGTCTCGAACGACTCGACCTGGGCCGGGTCGGCCCCGCTGAAGCAGCGGTAGCCGCGCGGCGAGTTCCGGATCACCTCGTCGACCGCCGGGGCGAACCGGATGTCGATGTTCCACCGGATGCGGTCCGACACGTTGGACGTCGAGCGGTGCAGCGTGGTGTCCGTGAAGATCACGACGTCGCCGGGCTCCATCCGGGCGGTGCTGACCGGGCCGTCCCCGAGGGCCGCGTCAGACGTGCCGTACTCGCCGTTCGGCAGGCGGTCGCGGGGGATCCAGCCCCGGGTGTGCGAGCCGGTGACGAACTGGAGGCAGGCGGTGTCCTCGTCGACGGGCACCAGCGGGATCCACACCGACAGCAGCGGCCCGACCGAGGGGTCCCAACCCTTGTAGTAGTAGGCGTCCTGGTGCCAGGCGACCTGCTGGGTGCGGCCGTGGGGGTCGCGCGGTCGGGCGTTCCAGACGCCGTGCGCGTAGACCTCGTCGCCGATCAGGCTGCGCACCGGGCCGAGCAGCTCGGGGCTGCGCCACAGGTCGTACACCGGCCGGCCCACCAGGATCCGCCGCCAGGCGGCCGGCACGCGGACCTGGCTGGACTCGATCAGGCGCAGGTAACGCTGGTCGTACGGCAGGTCGGCGAAGGTCTCGGTGACCCCTCCCCGCTGCTGCCACTGCCGGGCGAGGTGGTCGACGACGCGGCTGAACGAGCCGTGCAGCGCGTCCAGGGTCCCGGCCGGGAGCACGCCCCGCAGGATCAGGTGCCCGTCGCGCCGGAACTGGTCCAGCTGCTCGGCTGTCAACGCGTGGGGGTGGTCCACCATCGGCTCCTTCACTGGCCGCACGGGATCGAGCCCAACCACCGGGCGGGGAAAGGCCTCCAGTGTGGCGATCGTGACAGAAGGCCCGAGGTGCGACAACGCCTCATTCGTGCGAGGAGCCCCTATTCCGGTCGCGCCTCGCCGACCGGCGGCACGAGACCGACCAGGAGAAGCCGAAAGCCCTGGTGCGGGATGACTCCCGCACCAGGGCTTTCGCAAGGGTGGAGCCGAGGGGACTCGAACCCCTGACCCCCACACTGCCAGTGTGGTGCGCTACCAGCTGCGCCACGGCCCCTTGCCTCGTCCCGGTCACCCGGGCACGAGAGAACTATACACAGCGCCCCCCGCATGGTCATCTCGCGGGGGCCACCGGCCCGCGGCTCAGTTCAGCGCCACGTCCGGCGGGAAGTGCGCGACCGCCGCCATCATGCCGCCCTGGCGGCGCAGCACCATCGGCCACAGGTCGTCCGGCCGGTCGACGAAGGCGTCACCGGGCAGCGCGTCCAGCACGAACCAGGAGCCGTCCTCGATCTCCTGCTCCAACTGCCCCGTGCCCCAGCCGGAGTAGCCGGCGAAGACCCGGATGCCGGTGATGCCCTCCCGCAGCCGCCCCGGGTCGACGGAGAGGTCGAGGGTGCCGACCGCCCCGGAGACCTGGTGGAATCCCTTGAGCCGCTGCACCGGGTTTCGCATCCGGGCCAGGCAGATCGCCGAGTCGGGCTGCACGGGACCACCCTCGAAGAGCACCGCCGGGTCGCGGGCCAGGTCGCTCCAGTCGCCGAGCACGTCGGCGACCGGCACCTCGGTGGCCCGGTTGAGCACCACGCCGAGGGCGCCGCCGGGCTCGTGCGCCACCAGCAGCACCACCGTACGGTCGAAGTTCGGATCCTTCAGCGCCGGTGTCGCGACCAGCAGCCGTCCGGTCATCGACCCCGTCGCCCGCCCGCCGATCGCCTGCCCCTCTCCCTGCATGCCGGACACCCGGTCAGACCGACCCGACCGGGACGCCCGGGGGCACCGGTGCCATCCGCGCTGTGAACGCCATGCCTGGCACCATAGCTTGCCCCCGGGGCGGTGGCTAAGGTCTGACGTGCGGTAGATCGACGGACACGAGGGAGGACCTGTGGACCCCACGGCGGAACTCGCGGTGATCGGCGGTTCGGGGCTCTACGCGTTGCTCGACGGCGCGACCGAGCACGAGGTGGAGACGCCCTACGGGCCGCCGTCCGACGCCGTCACGATTGCCGAGGTGGGCGGCCGGCGGGTGGCGTTCCTGCCCCGCCACGGCCGGGACCACCGCCACCCACCGCACCTGATCCCCTACCGGGCCAACCTCTGGGCGCTGCGCTCCCTCGGCGTACGCCAGGTGCTCGCCCCCTGCGCCGTGGGCGGCCTGCGGCCGGATCTCGGTCCGGGCACGTTCGTGGTGCCGGACCAACTGGTCGACCGCACCAGCGGGCGGGTGCAGACCTACTACGACCGGGGCGCGGTGCACGTCTCCTTCGCCGACCCGTACTGCCCGACCGGCCGCCGTACGCTGCTCGCCGCCGCGGCCAGCCGGGACGTGCCGGCGGTGGACGGCGGGACGGTGGTGGTGGTCGAGGGCCCACGCTTCTCCACCCGCGCCGAGTCGCGGTGGTACGCCTCGATCGGCGGCACGGTGGTCAACATGACGGGCCATCCGGAGGCGGTGCTGGCCCGCGAACTGGCCCTCTGCTACTCCTCGATCGCCCTGGTCACCGACCTCGACGCGGGCGTGGAGGGCGGCGGCGCGGTGACGCAGGAGGAGGTGTTCCGGGTCTTCGGGGAGAACACCGACCGGCTGCGCGGCCTGCTGCTGGAGGCCGTCGCCGCGCTGCCGACCGAGCGGGACTGCGCCTGCGGGAGCGCGCTGGACGGCATCACCCTTCCCTTCGCGCTGCCCTGAGGCGAAAGGCCCGGGTCGCCCGACCTGCCCCGATAGATTGGGGGGCGATGGCAACGGTCCGCGACACCACGTACGACCTGCTCCGTGCCCTCGGCCTGACCACCGTCTTCGGCAACCCGGGCTCCACCGAGGAGCCGTTCCTGCGGGACTTCCCGGACGACTTCCACTACGTGCTCGCCCTGCACGAGGCGTCGGCCGTGGGCATGGCGGACGGCTACGCGCAGGCCACCGGCCGGCCGGCACACGTCAACCTGCACACCGCCCCGGGCACGGGCAACGGCATGGGCAACCTGGTCACCGCGTGGCACAACCGCACCCCGCTGATCGTCACCGCCGGCCAGCAGACCCGGGAGATGCTGCTGACCGAGCCCCGGCTGACCAGCCGGCGGGCCACCGAGCTGCCCCAGCCGTACGTGAAGTGGAGCCACGAGCCGGTCCGCGCGCAGGACGTCCCGGCGGCGCTGATGCGGGCGTACGCGACGGCGGTGCAGCCGCCCGCCGGGCCGGTCTTCCTCTCGCTGCCCCTCGACGACTGGGCGCAGCCGGCCGACCCCCCGCCGCCGGTGCGGACGGTGGCGACCCGGTTCGCTCCCGACCCGCGCCGGCTGCGCGAGTTCGCCGCCGTGCTGGCCGCCAGCCGCGCGCCCGCGTTGGTGCTCGGCGCGGCCGTGGACCGGGCCGACGGCTGGCCCGCCGCCGTGGCGCTGGCGGAGCGGCTCGCCGCGCCGGTCTGGTCGGCCCCCGCCCCGGAGCGGGCCGCCTTCCCCGAGGACCACCCGCACTTCCGGGGGGTGCTCCCCTTCGCGATCGGGCCGCTCTCCGAGGCGCTGGACGGCCACGACACCGTGCTGGTGGTGGGGGCGCCGGTGTTCCGCTACTACCCGCACGTGCCGGGCGACCACCTGCCCGCCGGGGCCCGCCTGCTGCACGTCACCGACGACCCGGACGAGGCGGCCCGGGCCCCCGTGGGCGACAGCCTGCTCGGCGACGCCGGGCTGGCCCTGACCGCCCTGGTCGACCTGCTCCCGGCGGCGGACCGGCCGGCGCCGCCGGCGCGCCCCGACCCGCCCCCGCCGGCGGACGGGCTGCCACTGGCCCCGGACGCCCTCTTCGCGGCTCTGGCCCGGCACTGGCCCGCCGACGGCATCCTCGTCCAGGAGTCGCCCTCGAACCTGCCGGCGCTGCGTCGCCGGCTGCGCAGCACCCGCCCCGGGTCGTACTTCACGATGGCCAGCGGCGGTCTCGGGTACGGCCTGCCGGCGGCGGTCGGCATCGCGCTCGCGCAGCGCGACACCGGCCGCGGCCGGCCGGTGGTCGCGGTCATCGGCGACGGCTCGTTCCACTACTCCGTGCAGGCGCTCTGGACCGCCGCGCGGCTGCGCCTGCCGCTGGTCGTCGTGGTGCCGGTCAACCAGCAGTACGCCATCCTGAAGGCATTCGCCGACTTCAAGGACACGCCGGGGGTGCCCGGGCTGGACCTGCCCGGGCTGGACATCACCGCGATCGCCCGCGGTTACGGCTGCGCGGCCACCGTCGCGGAGACGCCGGAGCAGTTCGGCGAGGCCCTGACCGCCGGACTGCGCGCGGACGGCCCGACGGTGCTGCCGGTGCCGGTCAGCACGGAGGTCCCCCGGCTCCTGTGAGCGCTCCGGCTGCGTCCGCCTCGCCTTCGAGGACGCCGCCACCATCCACCGACCTCGCACGCCCTGTCGAGCTGATGTCGCAGACGATTCAGCTCGACACGGCCCACCCGAACCTCACCCCGGCAGCACGTCAACGGGTGCGCCGGCAGCAGGCCGCCGGGTTCGGCCGGTCACTGCCCGCTCCCGATCGGTCAGGTCGTCGCGAGCCGCAGCGGCGCGCCGGTCAGCACGTCGAGGACCGGCCGGCCGCCCAGCGGCGCCTTCAGCGTGGCGGTGACCGGTTCGATCTTCAGCATCGCGGTGCACACCCCCGTGGCGGTGACCACGCTGCCGCCCACCACCACGACGTCGTCGCGTTCCTGCACCAGCGGCGTGATCCCGGTGTCGCAGCTGCCCACGCCGAGCCGCCAGGTCAGCTCCGCGCCGTCCACGGACTGGACGTCCTGGGCGCCGACCACGCCCTCCGGGGCCGGGCGGGCCGGCGGGGCGGGCTCGGGCGGGGCGGTGACGGCCTGCGGCGCCACGGCGAGCCGGGCCACCGGCGCGGCGAGTTCCTCGACGGTGAAGAGCCACGCCGGCACCTGCGCCTCGCCCCGGCTGGTGCGCACCGGCGCGGTGCCCAGCTTCACGGCCGTGACCGTCAGCGGGACGCAGGCGGTCTGCGGGGCGCTGCTCACCGGGCCGTCGGGCCCCGGCTCGATGGTGGGACCGCCACCGGGGAGCTTCGGCCCGGCGGGATCCTTGGGGCGTCCGGGGCACGGCGGCGGCTCCCCCCGGTCGAGCTGCCCGTACGCGGTGGCGGCGTCGACGAGCGGGACGGTCAGCGTGCCGTCCGGGAACCGGATGGTGCCGTCGGCGGGCTTCGCCTCCGGCAGGGCGACCTGGTCGCGGTACCAGCCGCTGTGGAAGGCGACCTTGGTCTCCTCGGTGAAGCCCGGGTCGCCGACCAGCACCGTCGGGTCCTGTAACGGCACGTAACCGGACTTCCACGCCGGAAGCGGTCGCCACGCGTCGGCCACCTCGGTGGCCCGTTGGGCGAAGGCGTCCCGGCGCGGGTCGGAGTCGCCCGGGCCGTCGGCCGGGTCGGAGCCGGCCGGCGCGCACCCGGCGACGATCATCAACAGCGGAAGGCCCAGCAGGGCGGCGGTACGGCGCATGTCGGTTGGACGCCGGTACGCCCACGCCGGTTCCCGCCGTCAGGTCTCCCCGCCCAGATCCGTCTCGTACGCCTCCCAGAGCAGGTCCGCGCCGCGCTGCCGGTGCCGGGCGAGGGCCCGCAGCAGGTGCGCGGCCAGGTCGAGAAGGTCGTCGACCGCGGCGTCCGGCGCCTCCGCGGCCTGCTGGAGGGCGCTCAGCGCGGCGGCGATGGCGACGTGCTCGTGGGCCAGCAGCCGCACCCCGCGTTCCAGCCGGGGTGCCTGGCCGAGCAGTTCGGCGTAGAGGCCGGCGGGTCCCTCGGTGGCCCGGACGTGCTCCGCGAAGCCCCGTCGCACGGGTCCCAGCCCGGCGAGGAAGCGTTCCCGCCAGCGCGGTTCGGCCGGCGCGACGGCCAGGGTCCGGGCGAGCGGGTGCAGGTCCCCGAGCGGGGTGACGGGGGGCCGGCGCGCGGCGGGCGGCCGGAGCCCCCCGGAGAGGGTGGGCGGCTGCTGGATCGGACCGGTGACCATGGGCACCTCCCGCGTCGCGTCTGACCGCGTACAGCGATGGTGGACCCGCCGCGTCCGCCCTGTCCAGAGGCGGGGCGGCCTCATCCGTCCCGGCTGCCCCGTCCGTCCCAGGCGGCCCACCGGCCCCGGAGACGGCGATGCGCCCCGGTCCGGTGGACCGGGGCGCATCGTCTGGTGGTGGAGGTGCCGGGAATCGAACCCGGGTCCTTCGCCGGTTTGTCAGGGCTTCTCCGAGCGCAGCTCGCTATGCCTCTACTCGGCCCCACCGCTCACGCGAGCGAGTTGGTGTGACGGGCCCAGTCGCTGATTGATCTCGCCGCACGGACCCCGCGACCGGGTCCGATTGGCCAGCCTTCTAGCTGATGCCGGCTAACTGGGTCGAAGGCGCTCCCAGGCCGACAGACTCACTACTCGCCTCAGGCGGCGAGAGCGAAGTCAGCGCGATTGTTCTTGGCGCTTATTGGTTTCCGACGAACGATTCTCGAGACGACGTCGGCTTCCTCGGCTCGCTTCCCCTGCCGCAACGTACGAAGTCGAAACCAGTCACCCCCTCGACAGGCCGCCGATGTGGCGGCACTGACAAGCGTAACGCCTGCCGCAACGGGTTTCATCCCGAGCCCCGGGGGCGGCGAGCCGACCGGGACGAATGCGACAACTCAGTCGTCCATTCCCTTGCCGCGCCGGCCGGCGACCCGGGCGATCTCCCGGTCCGCGTCCCGCTTGGCGAGGTCCTGCCGCTTGTCGTACGACTTCTTGCCCTTCGCCAGGGCGATCTCCACCTTCGCCCAGCCGTCGGAGAAGTAGACCTGCAGCGGCACCATGGTCAGGCCGCCCTCGCGGGTCTTGCCGATCAGCCGGTCGATCTCCAGCCGCTTGAGCAGCAGCTTGCGGGTCCGCCGGGGCTCGTGGTTGGTCCACGTGCCCTGCGTGTACTCGGGGATGTGCATCCCGTGCAGGTAGAGCTCGCCGTTGCGCTCCTGCGCGAACGCGTCGACCAGCGACGCGCGCCCGGCCCGCAACGACTTGACCTCGGTGCCGGTCAGCGCCATGCCCGCCTCGTAGGTGTCGAGGATCGAGTAGTCGTGCCGGGCCTTCTTGTTGGAGGCGACGACCTTGCGTCCCTTTTCCCGTGGCATCGGCGCCACCCCCTTCCGGTGATCCGCGCCGGACGTGACCGGCCGCGGGGCGGGGATCATGCTACCCGAACGACAAGGACCCTCCCGCGCCGTTTATTCCTGGCGCGGAAGGGCCCTGTCGAGCCGTACGGGCGTCAGACCCGCAGGTAGAAGCGGAGCGTGACCCAGGCGGTGACCGCGCTGACCAGGCCGCCGACGCCGGCCATCAGCGGGAACATGAACAGGATGTCGCCCCAGCTCACCGGCGAGAGCAGGCCCTGCAAGGCCTGCAACGACCCGTCGAAGAGCAGGTACTTCGCCGCGATCAGGGCCACCAGGCCGAGCAGCGAGCCGATCAGGCCGGCGACCACGGCCTCCAGCACGAACGGCGCCTGGATGAACCAGTTCGACGCGCCGACCAGCTTCATGACCGCGACCTCACGCCGTTTGCTGTACGCCGCCACCTGGATCGTGTTGGCGACCAGGAGCAGCGCGGCGACGGCCATCACGATCGCGGCGGCCAGGGCGATGTTCTGGATCGAGGTGAGGATGTCGAAGATCTTGTCCAGCAGCCGGCTCTGGTCGACGATCTCGTCGACGCCCTCGGTGTCCTTGTACTGGTCGTAGATGCTCTTGTACTGCTCCGGGTTGTTCAGCGTGAGCCGGAACGATTCGGGCAGGCTGTCCGCCTTGACGGCGCTGAGCAGGTCCGGCGCGTCCTGGAACATCTCCTGGAAGCGCTTGTACGCCTCGTCCTTGTTGACGTAGAGGCTCTCCTTGACCAGCGGGTCGGCCTCCAGCTTGGCGGCCAGCGCGTCACGCTGCTCGGGGCTCACCTCCTGGTCGAGGAAGATCGAGACCTGGATGTTCTTGTAGTAGAGGTCCTTCATGTCGTCGACCTGGCGGTACATGAGACCGCTGGCGCCGAGCATGGTCAGCGAGACCGCCATCGTAATGATCATCGCGATGGTCATGGTCACGTTGCGCCACAGTCCGACCAGTACCTCGGACAGGACGTATTTCACGCGCATCGGGATTTCCTCCGGGTCTCCGGCATGAGGTGTTCGTCGTCAGGCTGCGCAGGGGTGGCGTCGGCTCAGCCGTAGACGCCGCGGGCCTGGTCGCGCACGATGCGGCCACTCTCGATCTCGATGACCCGGCGGCGCATCTGGTTCACGATGTTGGAGTCGTGCGTGACCATCACGACGGTCGTGCCGGTGCGGTTGATCCGGTCCAGCAGGCGCATGATCTCGATCGAGGTGTCCGGGTCCAGGTTTCCGGTCGGCTCGTCCGCGAGCAGGATCAACGGACGGTTCACGAACGCCCGGGCGACGGCGACCCGCTGCTGCTCACCACCGGAGAGCTCGTGCGGGTAGCGGTGCTCCTTGCCACCGAGCCCGACCAGCTCCAGAACCTCCGGCACGACCCGGCGGGCGACCGCCTTGGTCTTGCCGATCACCTCGAGGGCGAACGCCACGTTCTCGTACGCGGTGCGGTTCGGCAGCAGCCGGAAGTCCTGGAACACGCAGCCGATGGAACGCCGGAAGTGGGGTCGCTTCCAGGAACGCATCGACGTGACGTCCTTGCTGTTGACGACGACCCGCCCCTTGTTGGGCGAGACCTCGTGCAGCAGCAACTTGATGATGGTGGACTTGCCGGAGCCGGATGGACCGATGAAGAAGACGAACTCGCCCTTTTCGATCGAGACGGACACGTTGTCGAGCGAAGGCCGGGACGCCTTCGGGTACGTCTTCGTCACTTGCTCAAGCTGAATCACGGGTGGTGAGTCTACGCGGTGTAACCGAGGAGCCAAGTGCCACGCCCCGCCGTTGCGCGGCGCGTCATCCAATTCGGGCGTACCGGGGAGATCGACGACGCGCTCCGCCCACGGTCGATCACGCAGCGTCGCCCGCGAGCTGCTGCTGCTTGCGCCACCGGATGCCCGCCTCGAGGAACTTGTCCAGGTCGCCGTCGAAGACCGCGGTCGGATTGCCCGTCTCCTGCTCGGTCCGGAGATCCTTCACCATCTGGTACGGGTGCAGGACGTACGAGCGCATCTGGTCGCCCCACGAGCCGGCGGCGTCCGTCTTCAGGCCCTGCATCTTGGCCTGCTCCTCCTGGCGCTTGCGCTCCAGCAGGCGGGCCTGGAGCACCCGCAGCGCGGACGCCTTGTTCTGCAGCTGGGACTTCTCGTTCTGGCAGGTGACCACGATGCCGGTCGGGATGTGCGTGATCCGCACGGCGGAGTCGGTGGTGTTGACGCTCTGCCCGCCCGGACCGGAGGAGCGGTAGACGTCGATCCGCATCTCGTTCTCGGGGATCTCGATGCTGTCGGTCTGCTCCACCACGGGCAGCACCTCGACGCCGGCGAAGCTGGTCTGCCGGCGACCCTGGTTGTCGAAGGGGCTGATCCGCACCAGCCGGTGGGTGCCGGACTCGACGCTGAGCGTGCCGTACGCGTAGGGCACCTTCACCGTGAAGGTGGCCGACTTCAGGCCCGCCTCCTCGGCGTAGGAGGTCTCGTAGACCTCCGTCGGGTAGCCGTGCCGCTCGGCCCAGCGCAGGTACATCCGCAGCAGCATCTCGGCGAAGTCCGCCGCGTCCACGCCGCCGGCGCCGGCCCGGATGGCGACGAGCGCCTCCCGGGAGTCGTACTCGCCGGAGAGCAGGGTGCGGACCTCCATCTCCTCGATGGCCTTGCCCAGCCCGGCGATCTCCGTCTGGACCTCGACGAGCACCCCGGGGTCGGATTCCGCCTCGGCCAGCTCCAGCAACACCTTGGCGTCGTCGAGCCGGGAGCGGAGGCTGCCGAGCTTGCTGATCTCGCCGTTGACGTACGACAACTGCGAGGTCACCTGCTGGGCCTTCGCCTGGTCGTCCCACAGGTCGGGCGCGGAGGCCTCCTGCTCCAGGCGGTCCTTGTCCTCGCGCAGCCGGTCGATGTCGAGCACCGCCTCGATGTTGCGCAGGGTGGCGTCGAGGTCCTTGAGCTGTTCGGCGTAATCGGCAGCGGTCACGACAGACAAGGGTACTGCGCGGGCGAGGAGTGAGCTTGCGAGCCCCGCAGTCCCGAGCCAAAAAGGTGCAGCTGGGGCGAGCAGCGGACCCGTGGGGCGACGCCGATCAGCCGACCGGGGCACTCTTCAGCCAGGTCAGGGCGGCCTTGTGGTAGGCGACGGCGAACTCCAGCGCGCTGGCGTCGTACGCGTCGCCCTCCTTCTTGGCGTTCTTGACCTGCTCGCGGACCTTGGCCAGGGCCTCGGTGTGGTATTCGTTGGCCGCGGCCTGGAGGTTCTTGAGCTGGCTGGCCGAGTGCAGCTCGCCGAAGGCGATCCGCAGGGCGATCGGGTTACGGATGGTGTCCCGCCCCGGCTCCTCCGCCAGCCACCGGGAAAATGTCCGTTTTCCCGCTGCGGTGATCGCGTACGGCTGGCTGGAGCGCGGGCCGGGCTTGCCCATCCGGACCAGGCCCCGCTCGGCCAGGACCGGCAGCTCCCGGTAGACCTGACTGCGCGTCATCGACCAGTACGGCGCCAGCCGGCGCTCGGCGGCGGCCATCAACTGGCCACCTGTCATGGGGCCCTCGTGGAGCAGCCCGAGCAGGGCCGCCGCCGTAGGGTTGACTCCGGAATCCGCCATGCCCCTCACGCTGCCACTTTGCCGACGCGGCGTCCAGGATTTGGCATTTTCGCCACCCGGTCGGGTTCCTATGTGCACTGTCGGCGCGAGACAGTCCGCCGGGGAGGGGCGGAAGGTGTCCCCCGGGGAGTCGCGGGACACCCTCGCCGGGGCGGTCACAGCCGGCTGCGCAGCTCCCACAGCTCCGGGTAGAACCGGGTCTCCACGCGGGAGCGCAGGTACGCCCCGCCGGCCGAGCCCCCGGTGCCGGGCTTCGTGCCGATCTGCCGCTCGGCCATCAGCACGTGCCGGGCCCGCCACAGCGAGAACGCCTGGTCGTGGGCGACCAGCGCCTCCGCGAGGTCCCACAGCGGCCCGAACCGCTCCCGGTCCCCGGCGATCGTGGCGTACGCCGCGAAGCGCGCCTCCTCGTCGGCGACGTCGAAGCCGGCCCGACCCAGCACGGCCAGGAAGCCGTCCCAGAGGCTCGGCTCGGCCAGCCGCCGCTCCAACCGCTCCCGCTCGGCGTCGGGCAGGCCCCGGAAGCGGCGCAGGTAGTCCGGGTCCTTGAGGCCGGAGAGGAACTCGATCTCGCGGAACTGGGCGGACTGGAAGCCCGAGGCCGGGGCGAGCTTGGTGCGGAAGGCCAGGAAGTCCTGCGGGGTCATCGTGTCGATCACGTCGACCTGACCGATCAGGACCCGTTCCACCACGTGGCAGCGCTCCAGCCGCACCCGGGGCAGGTAGGTCTCGCCGGCCAGCAGCCGGTCCCGGGCGTCGGTCAGCTCCGCGAGCAGCAGCTTGAACCACAGCTCGTAGACCTGGTGGATGGTGATGAAGAGCAGCTCGTCGTGGGAGGCCGGGTCGGACTCCGGCACCTGCGCGGCCAGCAGGTCGGCCAGCCGCAGGTAGTCGGTGTAGGTGAGCAGGCCACCCTGCTCGCCGAAGTGGGGATCCTGCGCGGGGGTGGGGTGGGTCACAGCGGCCACGGTACCGCCGCCCGGCCGCCCTCGCCTCTCCCGCTGCGGGCGCGCGGAAGGGCCCCCTCCCATCGACGGGAGGGGGCCCTTCCACACGCCTCAGCCCATGTGGGGGTACGTGTGGTCGGTCGGCGCGACGAAGGTCTCCTTGATCGTCCGGGGCGACATCCACCGGACGAGGTTGTGCCAGGAGCCGGCCTTGTCGTTGGTGCCGCTGGCCCGGGCTCCGCCGAAGGGCTGCTGCCCGACCACCGCGCCGGTCGGCTTGTCGTTGATGTAGAAGTTGCCGGCGGCGTACCGCATCTTCTCGGCCACCGCGTCGACCACCCGGCGGTCCGTCGCGAAGATCGACCCGGTCAGGGCGTACGGCGCGATCGACTCGGCCTGGCCGACCACGTCGTCGAAGCGGCCGTCGTCGAAGACGTGCACGCCGAGGATCGGCCCGAAGTACTCGGTGGTGAACGTCTCGTGCGCCGCGTCGGTGCACTCGAAGAGCGTCGGCCGGACGAAGTACCCCACCGAGTCGTCGGCGGTGCCACCGGCGAGGACCCGGCAGGCGTCGTCGCCGGCGATCAGCTCCAGCGCGGCCGTGTGCCGGTCGAACGCCCTGGCGTCGATCACCGCGCCGCCGAAGTTGCCGAAGTCGGTGACGTCGCCGTAGGTGAGCGACTCCGCGGTGGCGGCGAGCCGGTCGCGCAGCCCGCCCTCCCACAGCGAGCGCGGGACGTACGCCCGGGACGCCGCCGAGCACTTCTGGCCCTGGTACTCGTAGGCGCCCCGGATCAGGGCGGTGTGCAGGGCGTCGACGTCGGCGCTCGTGTGCGCGACGACGAAGTCCTTGCCGCCGGTCTCGCCGACCAGCCGGGGGTAGCCGCGGTAGCGGGAGATGTTCTCGCCGACGGTCCGCCACAGGTGCTGGAAGACCTTGGTGGAGCCGGTGAAGTGGATGCCGGCCAGGTCCGGGTCGGCGACCACGACGTCGGAGACCTCCTCGCCGCGCCCGGTGACCATGTTGATCACGCCGGGCGGCAGGCCGGCCGCCTCGAAGAGGCGCATGGTGAAGTGCGCGGCGAACTGCTGGGTCGGGCCCGGCTTCCAGACCACGGTGTTGCCCAGCAGGGCCGGCGCCGAGGGCAGGTTGCCGGCGATGGCCGTGAAGTTGAACGGGGTGACCGCGTAGACGAAGCCCTCCAGCGGGCGGTGGTCGAAGCGGTTCCACACCCCCGGCGACGACATCGGCTGCGCCTCCAGCAGCTCCCGCGCGAAGTGCACGTTGAACCGGAGGAAGTCGATGAACTCGCAGGCCGCGTCGATCTCGGCCTGGATCACGGTCTTCGACTGGCCGAGCATGGTGGCGGCGTTCAGCGTGTCCCGCCAGGGGCCGGCGAGCAGCTCGGCGGCGCGCAGGAAGATCGCGGCCCGCTCCTCGAACGGCAGGGCCCGCCACATCGGGGCGGCGTCCTTGGCGGCCTTCACCGCGGCGCGGGCGTCGTCGTGGGTGGCGTGCGCGGTGACGCCGAGCACGTGCGCGTGCCGGTGCGGCTGCACCACGTCGATCGACTCGCCGCCGGCCATCCGCTGCTCACCGGCGATGGTCATCGGCAGGTCGATCCGCTCGGCGGCCAGCTCGGTCAGCCGCCGCTGGAGCCGTTCCCGGTCGGCACTGCCAGGCTCGTAGTTGCGCACCGGTTCGTTGCGCGGCTCGGGTACGGAGAACACGGCGTCCATCAAGGCTCCTGGCGATCTCGACAGCGGTGGCGAAACCGGACCCGCGGGCACCGGCCGGACGGCCGGCGCCGACGCCACGCCGGGTTGACCGGTCGGGGCTGCGGGACCTCCCCCGATTCTTCCACGACCCACCCCCGCCGCCGCCCCACCCATGCCCGTCGCCTCGGCCCTCCCGTCGGCCCCACGACCGGGTCCGTCGATCAGGGGTCCTCCCTCCGGGAACGGCGGGCTGGTGACCCGATGCCCTCGATCGACAGTCGGGGCGGTGGGGGCGTGGGGCGGGCGACGGGGGGTGGGGGTGGCGGACGCGTACGCTGGGTGGCCGGTGAACTGCCGGCCCACCGGGGCCGGGCGTCCGTCGGAGGGAAGACGATGACCAAGCAGCCCGGCAGCTCCGCAGCCGCGGAGTCGGACCGGTCGGCGCCGGCCGCCGACGCGCACGACGGGCCGGCTCCCGCGCCCGCGCCCGGGGCGCCGGTGCTCGCGCTCCTGGCGCTCGGGTGGCTGGCCGCGATGCTCTGGTCGACCCGCGAGGTGATCAGCTCGGCGGCCGCCGGGCTCACCGCCATCAGCCTCTCCGCGTTCGCCCTGCCGGGGGTGATCTCGGCCGCGCTGGTCGCCGGCGCCGGCTTCGCGCTCCTCGGCGTCGACCTGCTCGCCCGCCGGGGCAGCGACCGGGTCACCCTGCGCTTCGTGGCGGCGATCGGCACCGGCCTGCTCGTCGGGCTCGCGGCCGCGTTCGCGATCAACCTGACGTACGCCGACAACGCGACCACCAACGTGATCGCCGGCACCACCGCCGCGGCGGCGACCATCGGCGGGGCCGTCGCCGGCGCCCGCAGCGGGCCCGTGGTCGGGGCCGTGGTGGCCGCCGCCCTCGGCACGCTGGTCTTCGTGGTGGCCTTCAGCCGGGCCCGCGACCCGCTCTTCGACCTGTTCGGCGGCGGTGACTCCCAGGAGTCGCTGCTCAGCGCGGCGAAGTGGGTGTCCCGCACCGAGTCGCTGCTCGCCGGCCTGGTGGCCGGGCTGCTGGCCTTCGCGTACCTGACCCTGGCCCGCCGTCGGGCCGCCCGGCGCGACGCGGCGGCGCCGGCGCTGCGCTGGCCCGCCTACCTGCTGGCCGGGGCCGGCCCGGGCCTGCTCCTGCTCGTCGCCGAGGTGATCATCCGGGTCGGCGGGCGGTCCCTGCTCGACCTGGCCGGGGCGCTGAGCGAGGCGGACGCGGTGGCCCAGACCTCGCTGGGCACCTCCCGGATGGACAACGGCATCTGGGTGCTCTTCGTCGGCGCCCTGACGGCGATGGTCGCCTTCGGCCGCACCCTGGGACCGGCCGACGCCGACGACGACGTCGACCCGGCCGAGGCCACGCCTACCCGCTGACCTCGGCACCGCCCGCCGCCGACGGCGGCGGGCGGGGGATCAGGAGGTGGCGCGCAGCAGCAGGTCCAGCTCGGTGACGTCGTACCACTCCAGCTCGTGGTCCTCGGCGCCGTCGACCGTGAACTGCGCGTCCGGGTCGCCGGCCAAGGCCTCGGTGACCACCTCCGCCGCGGCGGACACGTCCTCGACCGCGTCGGCGCCGTCCACGTGGACGGCCGCGACGGCGCGGACCGGCACGGGGTCGCTCAGCTCGACCGCGCTGGAGCCCAGCTCCCCGTCACCCCGGCCCACGGCCGAGGCGGGCAGGTCCACCGAGACGACAACCCGGCGGCGGGGCGCGTCGGGATCGGCCCGGAGCAACTGCAAGGCGTCCTGGGCGGCCCGGGTGAAGGCGACGTACTCCAGCTCCTCCTCGTCGCCCTCGGCGTACCACTCCCGCAGGGTGGGGGTCACGGCGTGCGCGGCGGCCACCGGCAGCCCGGGGCCGCGCAGGAGGGTCAGCATCGGGACGGTCGCCGGCACGTACACCCGGACAAGTTCCTCGGTCACCGGTCGTCTCCCCCGCTCAGGTCCTGCGCCGGCCTCCGCCGGTCCCGGCCGATCATGCCCTATGCCGTGACCGTCATACACCGCGCACCTTCCGGGCGGAAGCGTCCCGCCGGTGTGTCCCGGGGGCGTGTCGCCGCAGGTCGCGCCCCGGCGGCTGGGCCGCGTCGGTGGTCGGTGGCAAACTAAATCAAACGACGCCAACCCCGGGGGTTTTCGTGGAGCCGAGGTTCCTGCTGCTCTCCGACGTGGCCACCGAGCTGAACGTGTCGGACTCGCAGGTCTACCACATGGTGCGCAGCGGCGAACTGCCCGCGATCAAGATCGGCGGGCGGGGCCAGTGGCGGGTGGAACGCGCCCGGCTGGAGGAGTACATCGAGCGCAAGTACGCCGA
Source organism: Micromonospora sp. NPDC023633 (assembly GCF_040640035.1). Lineage (NCBI taxonomy): Bacteria > Bacillati > Actinomycetota > Actinomycetes > Micromonosporales > Micromonosporaceae > Micromonospora > Micromonospora sp. NPDC023633. The sequence continues at coordinate 123,379 of NZ_JBFABB010000004.1, forward strand.
GACGGCCGAGTGGGTGCGGAGCAACCCGCTAACCGAGCGCGACGCGGAGTAACTGGACCGACCCGCACAGGCATTGACCGCGTGCTGCGCCATGGCCGAGAATGGAGCTTGTCGAAGGCAAACGAAGGCAAACGTAGGAACAATGGGAGGTTCTCGGATGACCGACCCCCGCCGCCCCGGGCCGGCGCGACCTCCCGTCCGGCTGCGCCCCGCCCCCTCGTTCGAGCCCCCGTTCACCGACGACGACGCCGCCCACTGGCCGGCCCCCGGCCACGCCCAGCTCGTGCTCGACCTGTTCGAGCCGGCCCGGCGCGAGGCCGACCGGCCACCGGGCCGACCGCAGCGGCCGGCGCCGACCGGCCCCGCTCGGCGCCCCGCCGCCCCGCTGCCCCTGGGCGCGCTGGTGACCGCCACCCCCGAGGCGACCCGGGCGGCGCACCGCTTCGTCTGCACCTGCCTGGAGGTGCTCAACGGCTACCGCCCGCCCGGGCAGCTCAGACCGCTGCTCGACCCGGCGCGGGCGGCCACGCTGCTGCCCGAGCTGGCCCGCGCCACCGCCCGCTCCGGTCCGGTCCGCCGCCGGTCGACCCGGCCGGCCGTACGGCTGCGGCGGCTGCGGGTCTGCGAGCCGCGCGCCGCCGCCGTCGAGGTGGCCGCCGTGCTGGCCGGCGCGGGCGGGCGCACCTGGGCGATGGCGCTGCGCCTCGAGCACCGCCGGGGCAGCTGGCTCTGCACCGCCCTCCAGGTCCTCTGAGACGCAAGCGAGCCGCGGTCGGCGAACGACCGCGGCTCGACTGCTCCGGGCGGGCGCGCGCCCGCTCAACTACTGGTCACGCGCCGCCGTTGGGGGAGCCGTGGCACCGCTTGTACTTGCGGCCGGACCCGCACGGGCACGGCGCGTTGCGGGACGGGCCGTTGCCGGCCTCCGCCTGCCCCGGCGCCGCCCGCCGGGTGTCGCCGGCCGGGACGCCCGGGCCACGCAGGCCGGTCGCCGGTCGCTGCGGCGCCGCCGGAGCGGTCGTCCCCGGCGCGGCC